>NZ_JATABH010000006.1:0-149199 GCF_036533775.1 Vibrio sp. M260112
CGCTAGTGCGGCTTACCTTCAGGTATTTGGCAATCTGTGTTCGAGACCGCCCTTCTTTAAAGTGTGCTAGAGCAAGTAAACGCATCTTCATTTGTATAGACTTCTGCTGACTAGCGAGTTTTTTAAAGTCGATGTTGTCGAGGTTATCCATGGCATTCTCGTGTAGAAATGACAGTCTCAATTAGATCATATTTTTACTTAGATTGGTATTAGAGCTAAATCCGTTAAATCAGCATTATCGTGTTAGGTGACAGTTTTCTGTCTAATCTTCTTTCACTGATTTAACTTATTGACTTTCATCCAGACTTATTGATTGTTATAGCCCCTGACCATCTAGAAGAGGCGTTAGAGCTAAATCCGTTAAATCAGCATTATCGTGTTAGGTGACAGTTTGCTGTCTAATCTTCTTTTACTGACTTAACTTGTTGATTGTTCGTTGTATTTGTGTGAATTAAGTTGCATTATATGCAACCGAAAGGCGACAGTTTATCGTCTAATAAGCGTTAGTTGCTTAGGAGGAAATTTGGCTAAATTAACAAGAAAAGAGTTACTTATTAAGCTCGAGAAAATCATAGGCTCTAGTTGCTACAACGGTAACATTCAAAACTGGGGAGCTAATGGAGAGTGGCTAGGCGAAGGGCGATCATTCCGGTATCCAATTAGAGTTAATGGCTTAAGTACGCGAAGTAGTATAAATAGTGAAGTAAGTGAGCATGATTTAAAGGCTGCGTATTACGCTTTTGGAGCAAATCAGTTGCACATTATCCGAGCACTAGATGAAGTCTTGGACTTTATTGAGTACGAGTATGAGGTCAGCATTCCGAAAGCCAAAAGTAGTGAAACAAAAGCAGGTATCACTCAAAAGACCGAGTGCACGTATTGTGGAAAATTCGTTGTAGATATTGCATTACATGTTAGTCAAAGCCATAACGAACGTTGGCAAGAATACATCTCACTAAATGACGTTTCTACTCATTTACAGGGAAGAATAAGATGCAGTGGTTGTGGTTCATTCTTGAAATCAGTCAAAAATCATCATGAAAAATGTCCGCAAACTTTAGAACGCAACTAACAAGCATTTAAGAGGGATTCACAACGCGTGGCATGTTGATTTTAGTGATTAAGGTGGTATGCGGAAGCATCGTATTGTGTTGCTCACCACTTAAGCGGGCATTATATTTTATTTTGGTTAGGATGAAAAAATGAAAAACATTAAGATAATAAAGGGAGATTTCTCGGGTGAAACATGGAGCTTAGAGAAAGATCGAATTGAGATAGGGTTTTATAAAGTAAGGCAAATTCCTCTTTCTGAGGTAGTCGAACTAAATAAATTAGAAATCACTAAAAAGGAGCATTTCGTAGAGTTTTCGTTAGCAGATGGGAAAAAATTTACCTCTTCAATGAGTGAGAAAACATACGAATCATGCTACAAATCATTTGTCGAATTAGGTAATCAACCTAAGAATGTGAGCTTACCTGTACATGGTAAATCCAAGTCGAATGTTATTTGGTCTGGACTTGGAGTCTTATTTTTAATTGGGCTTTTCGGTGGCGGTGAGCCAGAGAAAAAACTCATGACTTCTGAAAAAGCGGCCCTTTGCAAAGCGTATATTGGAGAAATTTTTAATCAGCCAACAGCTAGAATTGATAACTACAAAAATTCTGAGGGGCTTGTCTATGTTCGATATATTCGCGCTTCAGATAATACAGCTTGGAGTTACGTTTGTGATGTTTCTGGAGGGAGCATGCTATGGGCTGCTTGGATTATCGATAGCCAAAGTTGGGGTCGTTGGCGCTATGAAGATGAAGTGAAATTGAAGTACAACGAAACTTCAAAGAAAATGGCTTTTACAATGGTTGATACCGGAAACAGAGTAGAAGTACAGTTGTAATGCCTTAAAATATAACAAACGTTCAGATACCTTTACTAGTTTTGTATAAATTCAATATATTTATGCGCCTTTCTAAGGGCGACTTAATTAACGTAAGTCGCATTTTTTATCGTCTCATTAGCGCCAAACAAAGTCATTTTGAGTGCGTATAACGTTACTTGTCTATTTTTGACTATGCTAAGTGTTTGTTTTGTTAGGTTGTTAGGCGGTTTTATAAATCCGCGTGTTGGGAGTTCGAATCTCTCCACCACTGCTGAGATTATTCCGTTAATCGATGGAACTCAGCAGGTTATTGTAGATATAAAAAAACCACTCTATTGAGTGGTTTTTAAAATATCAGCTGTACAGATAATTACTTCAGGATTGCTTCATTGCCGTTTTCACGGATGTGTTTAAGCATGCCTTTAACGCCGCGCGCGCTTGACGCAACTACGTTACCAGATTTCATGTAGTCAGTACCGCCAGCAAAGTCAGTAACGATAGCGCCAGCTTCGCGAGCAATCAATTCACCCGCAGCGATGTCCCATGGCTTTAGGCCAAGCTCAAAGAAACCATCAACGCGGCCAGCAGCTAGGTAACATAGGTCTAGAGCAGCAGAACCAGTGCGACGGAAGTCAGCGCAGTCTACGAATAGAGCAGACATGATCTTTAGGTAAGATTCAGAGTGTTGCTTCTGTTTGTACGGGAAACCAGTTGCCAGAACTGTGCCTTGAAGGTCTTTAAGTTGCTTAACACGGATACGAGCGTTGTTTAGCTGAGCACCAGCACCACGTTGAGCGGTGAATAGTTCGTTTAGCATTGGGTCGTATACACACGCTACTTCTGTTTTGCCTTTAATGCGAACAGCGATAGATACAGAAAAATGAGGTAAACCTTTTACAAAGTTTGTTGTGCCATCCAGTGGGTCGATGATCCATTGAACGTCTTGGTCTTTACCTTCGATGACGCCATTTTCTTCAGCAACGATACTGTGATCAGGGTACGAAGCCTTGATTGTATCGATGATCATAGTTTCCGCTTCTTTGTCTACGTTAGTAACAAAGTCATTCGTGCCTTTTTGAGTAGATTCGATCTTCTCAACATTTTCTAAAGATTTAGCAATATGATTGCCAGCTTTTCGTGCAGCACGAATAGCGATATTAAGCATTGGATGCATACTAATTTCCCAACGGATGTTAAAGAACAGAAAAACGGGCGGCAGTATACCAGATAAATAGCCAAATGGAAGTGGTTAGTTTTTGTACTTTCAGTTTTAATCGCGAAAAGGGTCTGACCATTTTACTCAGGTATATGGTACTATCTTGCGGCTCGAATTTTACTCTTGGAAATCATTAATGCTCAACAACGTAAAAGTTGTCCTCGTTGGGACATCTCACTCTGGCAACATCGGTTCAGCTGCTCGTGCAATGAAGGTTATGGGCTTATCGAATCTGGTTCTCGTTGATCCTCAGTGTCGCGTTGATGAACAGGCTATTGCTTTGGCCGCAGGGGCAGCCGATATTGCACAAAATGCCACAATTGTAGATGACTTAAATGAAGCGGTTGCTGATTGTGCATTAGTTGTCGGTTCTAGCGCACGTTCGCGCACGTTAGAGTGGCCGATGCTTGAACCTAGAGAATGCGGTGAAAAATTTGTCTCTGAAGGTCAAAACTCACCCGTTGCACTGGTATTTGGTCGCGAACGTACAGGGCTGACAAATGATGAACTTCAAACTTGTCATTATCACGTGTGTATTCCCGCCAACCCTGAATACAGTTCACTCAACTTAGCAATGGCAGTTCAGACGTTAAGCTATGAAATACGTATGGCGTATTTAGAGCGTGAGCAAAGTCAGTTCGCCAAGCAAGAAGAGTTAGAGTACCCAAGACACAAAGAGCTGGAATTGTTTTTTGCACACCTTGAAAAAGTGGCAAAGGATACCCAATTTATCAGTGAAGAACAGCCAGGCAAAGTAATGAATAAACTACGACGTTTGTTCAACCGCGCAAGGCCGGAAGCACAAGAATTGAATATTCTCCGTGGTGTGCTTACCGCGATAGAGAAGCGTATCTCTCAGTAGTCTATAACCACAATATGATCAGGGATAAATACTTGAGTAATTTAGTCAATTAAATACTTGACCATTTTACTCAGGTATGAAAGAATTCATACCACATAAACGGTGTGGATATGGTGTTATATGAGACTTACATCTAAAGGAAGATACGCAGTGACAGCCATGTTAGATGTGGCTCTGCACTCACAGCAAAACCCAGTGCCTCTGGCTGATATTTCAGAGCGTCAGGGTATTTCATTATCTTATCTAGAGCAGCTTTTCTCAAAGTTACGTAAAGCTGGTTTAGTTGCGAGTGTGCGTGGACCAGGTGGTGGTTACCGCTTAGGTGAAGATGCACATTCGATTGCGATTGGTACAGTGATCGCAGCAGTGGACGAATCTGTTGATGCTACCAAATGTAATGGTAAGGGAGATTGCCAAGGCGGTTCACGCTGTCTTACCCATACCTTGTGGCGAGATTTAAGTTCACGTATCAGTGACTTCTTAAACAACATCACGTTAGGTGAGTTGATGAAAGACAACGAAGTCATCGAAATTTCAGATCGACAAGATCTCGATCTTGCCGTTAATCATGGGTTTGCTACTAAAAATACAAACACCGCACCCATCGGTGTTAACGTCCGCTCTTAAGCGGTTTGCCTGTTACATTGGAGTAGAGAATGAAACTGCCTATTTATTTAGATTATTCAGCGACCTGTCCTGTTGATCCTCGTGTAGCTGAAAAAATGGTTCAGTACATGACTATGGACGGTACGTTTGGCAACCCAGCATCACGTTCACACCGTTACGGCTGGCAGGCAGAAGAAGCGGTAGATACAGCTCGTGAGCAAGTCGCTGATCTACTAAATGCAGATCCACGTGAAATCGTATTTACTTCGGGCGCTACTGAGTCAGATAACCTTGCTATCAAAGGTGCTGCTCATTTCTATTCGAAGAAAGGCAAGCATGTCATTACTTGTAAGACAGAGCATAAAGCAGTTCTAGATCCATGCCGTCAACTTGAGCGTGAAGGTTTTGAGGTTACTTACCTAGAGCCTGAATCAAACGGCCTTATCGATCTTAAAAAGCTAGCAGCAGCAATGCGCGAAGACACGGTTCTTGTTTCTATCATGCATGTAAACAACGAGATTGGTGTGATTCAAGACATCGCATCAATCGGTGAACTATGCCGTGAGCGTAAGATCATTTTCCATGTAGATGCTGCTCAATCTGCGGGTAAGTTACCTATTGATGTGCAAGAGATGAAGGTTGACCTTATCTCTATGTCGGCGCATAAAATCTACGGCCCTAAAGGTATTGGCGCACTGTACGTACGCCGTAAGCCTCGCATTCGTTTGGAAGCTCAAATGCACGGCGGTGGTCATGAGCGAGGTTTCCGTTCAGGCACACTTCCTACTCACCAAATCGTTGGTATGGGTGAAGCGTTCCGCATTGCTAAAGAAGATATGCAGAAAGATTTTGACCATGCACTAGCGCTACGTAATCGTCTACTTGATGGCGTTAAAGATCTTGAAGCTGTAACGGTTAACGGTGACTTAGAGCAACGTGTACCGCATAACCTAAATGTGAGTTTCGCATTCGTTGAAGGCGAGTCACTGCTTATGTCGCTAAAAGACCTAGCGGTTTCTTCTGGCAGCGCATGTACATCAGCAAGCCTAGAGCCATCATATGTACTACGTGCTCTTGGCCTGAACGATGAGTTAGCACACAGTTCAGTTCGTTTCTCATTTGGTCGTTTTACGACAGAAGAAGAAATTGACTACGCAATTGAACAGATTCGTACTGCAGTGATTAAACTGCGCGACATGTCTCCTCTATGGGATATGTACAAGGAAGGAATTGACCTAGATACGGTTGAGTGGGCACACCACTAATCGCAGGTTATTCCCAGGAAATAGATAGAGGATTCGAGGTAAATTATCATGGCATACAGCGAAAAAGTAATTGATCACTACGAGAACCCACGTAACGTTGGTTCATTTGACAAAGAAGACCCATCGGTAGGTAGCGGCATGGTTGGTGCTCCTGCGTGTGGCGACGTAATGAAGCTTCAAATCAAAGTAACACCTGAAGGTATTATTGAAGATGCGAAGTTTAAAACATACGGTTGTGGTAGTGCGATTGCATCTAGCTCACTGGTTACTGAGTGGGTTAAAGGTAAGAGCATTGATGAAGCTGCGGCGATTAAAAATGCTGAAATTGCAGAAGAGCTAGAACTTCCACCGGTGAAAGTACACTGCTCAATCCTAGCGGAAGACGCAATTAAAGCAGCGGTAGCTGACTACAAGAAAAAACACCAACAATAAGTAATCGGTATATAATAGGAGGTTCATCCTCCTATTCCATTCGCAATATAGACAAACTAGGGTGCAGTATGGCCATCACAATGACAGAAACCGCGGCGAGTCGCGTTAAAACATTCTTAGAAAACCGAGGCAAAGGCATTGGTTTACGCTTGGGTGTGAAGACGACAGGCTGTTCTGGAATGGCGTATGTACTTGAATTTGTTGATGAGCTTAACGAAGAAGATTCAGTCTTTGAGCACGACGGCGTAAAAGTGATAATCGATCAAAAAAGCCTAGTGTATTTAGATGGCACTGAATTGGATTACGTTAAAGAAGGCTTGAATGAAGGGTTTGAATTTAATAACCCAAATGCGAAAAGCGAATGCGGTTGTGGTGAAAGCTTCAACGTTTAATTGATAGTCCCTGTGGGCGTTCAGGCCCACAGGGTTATTGCCAAGGACCGAACTCTCCATGAATTACTTTGAATTATTTGGGCTACCAAGTCAGTTTCAACTGGATGGTAGCCTTCTTTCTTCACAGTTCCGTGAACTTCAAAAACAGTTCCATCCCGATAATTTTGCCACGGCTTCAGAACGAGATCGTCTCATGGCGGTACAAAAAGCGGCTGAAATTAACGATGCGTACCAAGTGCTAAAAAAGCCAATCTCACGCGCTGAGTACTTGTTGGCGGAGAATGGTGTTGAGATTCGAGGTGAACAACAAACACTGCAAGATCCTATGTTTCTTATGGAACAAATGGAATTGCGTGAGGAACTTGAAGAGATTTCAGTAAGCTCGGATCCTGAAGAAGCTCTGTTCGACTTTGAATCTAAAGTGAGCAAAATGTTTAAGCAGCAGCTTACAGCTGTAGAGCAGGAGCTTAATGACTCAGATTGGCAGCAAGCGGCTGACCGAGTCCGAAAGTTAAAATTTATTGCCAAACTTCAAAACGAAATAGGACTAGTGGAAGACAAACTCCTCGGCTAGTGAAAAAAAGGACCACCCATGGCACTACTTCAAATTGCAGAACCGGGTCAAAGCTCGGCGCCCCATGAGCATAAACTTGCAGCTGGTATCGACTTAGGTACGACTAACTCGCTAGTTGCTTCTGTGCGTAGTGGTGATGCTGCAACATTAAAAGATGAACATGGCCAGAGTATCTTACCTTCGGTAGTGAACTATTCTGGAGATACACCTCAAGTGGGTTATGCAGCTAAAGCGAAAGCAGAAGTGGACCCTGTAAACACTATCATCTCCGTAAAACGCTTACTGGGTCGCTCTCTAGAAGATATTAAAAATCGTTACCCAAGTTCTCCGTACCAGTTTAAAGCGAGTGACAGTGGTTTACCTATCATTCAAACCGCGAGCGGCGACAAAAATCCAATAGAAGTTTCTGCTGACATTCTAAGAACCTTAGGTCAGCGAGCTGAGCAAACATTAGGTGGCGAGCTTGCAGGGGTGGTTATTACTGTTCCTGCCTACTTTGATGATGCTCAGAGAGCGGGTACCAAAGACGCGGCTAAGCTCGCTGGCTTACACGTCCTTCGACTGCTTAACGAACCAACAGCAGCTGCGATCGCTTACGGTCTTGATTCAGGACAAGAAGGTGTTATTGCGGTTTATGACCTTGGTGGTGGTACGTTTGATATCTCGATTCTTCGTTTATCAAAAGGTGTCTTTGAGGTTTTAGCTACGGGTGGTGATTCGGCGTTGGGCGGTGATGATTTTGACCACTTGTTTGCTGACTACCTCATCGAAAAAGCAGGTTTGACGACCCCTTTATCTGCCGAGCACAACCGTATTGTGTTAAACGTAGCGACTCAAGCAAAGATCGATTTCTCTGCACGAGAAAGTGTTGATGTTGAAGTGCTGGGGTGGACTGGGACGGTTAGTCGTCAAGAATTTGAAGCTCTGATTCAGCCGTTAGTTAAGAAAACGCTGATGTCATGCCGTCGTGCATTAAAGGATGCAGAAGTCGATACCGATGATGTTCTGGAAGTGGTGATGGTTGGCGGATCTACTCGCGCATTGCTGGTTCGTGAAATGGTGGGTGAGTTCTTTGGTCGTTCGCCATTGACAAGCATTAACCCTGATGAAGTTGTAGCGATTGGTGCTGGTATTCAAGCGGACATTCTCGCGGGTAACAAACCTGATTCAGAAATGCTATTGCTGGATGTTATTCCACTATCGTTAGGCATTGAAACAATGGGTGGATTGGTTGAGAAAATTGTTCCACGTAATACCACCATTCCTGTTGCACGAGCACAAGAGTTTACGACCTTCAAAGATGGTCAAACTGCTATGAGTGTTCATGTTGTACAAGGTGAGCGCGAAATGGTCGATGATTGTCGTTCACTTGCACGTTTCTCTTTGAAAGGTATTCCGCCAATGGCAGCAGGTGCTGCGCATATTCGTGTTACCTACCAAGTTGATGCAGATGGCTTACTCTCGGTTACCGCCATGGAGAAAAGCACCGGTGTTCAGTCGGAAATCCAAGTGAAACCCTCTTATGGATTGAGTGATGATGAAGTCGCCACCATGCTAAGAGAATCAATGACTTATGCGAAAGAAGACATGCAGGCTCGTGCTTTAGCAGAGCAGCGTGTTGAAGCTGACCGCGTGATTGAAGGTTTGATTGTTGCAATGCAGGCAGATGGTGATGAACTCCTTTCTGAGCAAGAACGACAAGTACTGCTTCAAGCGATTGAGTCACTCATTGAGCTACGAAATAGCGACAGTGCTGATGCAATAGAACAAGGTATCAAAGATACTGACAAGGCGAGCCAAGACTTCGCTTCTCGCCGTATGGATAAATCGATTCGAGCTGCACTGTCAGGTCAATCAGTAGATGATATTTAAGAGATAGAGTTATGCCTAAGATTATCGTATTACCGCATGAAGATTTGTGCCCAGAGGGCGCGGTTTTAGAAGCCAAGACAGGTGAAACGGTCCTTGATGTTGCGCTAAAAAACGGCATCGGTATTGAACATGCGTGTGAAAAATCATGTGCTTGTACTACATGTCATATTGTTATTCGTGAAGGTTTTGACTCTTTAGAAGAGAGTGATGAGCTTGAAGACGACATGCTAGATAAAGCATGGGGTCTTGAGCCTGAGTCGCGCTTAGGTTGTCAGGCAAAAGTCGCTGATGAAGATTTAGTTGTTGAGATTCCTAAATACACACTAAACCATGCATCGGAAGACCATTAATCGTCTCAACCCGACCACCCATCATAACGCTATAGTAAGGAAGGTAAGTAATGAAATGGACAGATTCTCGCGATATTGCTATTGAGTTATGTGATAAGTTTCCTGATACAGATCCTAAAACCGTTCGTTTTACTGATTTGCACCAGTGGATCATGGAACTTGATGACTTTGATGATGAACCAAACCGTTCGAATGAGAAGATACTGGAAGCTGTGATCCTATGTTGGATGGATGAAATGGATTAACCCTAGCGGTAAACCCCTTTCAGTTAACAAAATTTACTAAAAAAAGCGGACCTTATGGTCCGTTTTTTTATCAATTTCACATTAAAGTGTTAACATCCAGTGGTAAATAGAAGAAGGCGTAGACAACGCCAGTAAAGACAAGGAGAAACCATGTCTACACAGATGTCAGTATTTCTAAGCCAAGAAGCTGCAGCCCCTCAATGGGGAGCTAACGCGATCGTTTCATTTTCTGATCACGGTGCGACTATCCACCTTGTTGAAGAAGACGATCTTGGCACGATTCAAAAGGCGGCTCGTAAACTTGATGCTCAAGGCGTGACGTCTTTAACTCTCGCTGGTGAAGGTTGGAACTTGGAAAACGTTTGGACGTTTCACCAAGGTTACCGCGGCCCTAAAAAAATTAACCAGCTTGCATGGCAAGAACTTGCACAGGCGGATAAAGTAGAGCTAGAAGCGCGTATCAAAGCGACCGATTTTACGCGTGATATTATCAACAAGACTGCGGAAGAAGTGGCGCCTCGTCAGTTAGCGACTATGGCTGCTGAGTTTATTAAATCTGTTGCTCCAGAAGGTACAGTAACGGCTCGTATCGTAAAAGATAAAGATCTGCTAGCGGAAGGTTGGCAAGGTATTTATGCGGTCGGACGCGGTTCTGAGCGAACCTCTGCAATGCTTCAACTTGACTTTAACCCAACAGGCGATGAAAACGCCCCTGTATTTGCTTGTTTAGTTGGTAAAGGGATTACGTTTGATTCAGGCGGTTATAGTATCAAACCATCGGGTTTAATGACTGCGATGAAAGCGGATATGGGCGGTTCTGGTACCATCACAGGTGCTTTAGGCTTAGCCATCATGCGTGGCCTAAACAAACGTGTAAAACTCATTCTTTGTTGTGCAGAGAACATGATCTCTGGTCGTGCGCTTAAACTTGGCGATATCATCACTTACAAAAACGGTAAGACTGTTGAGATCATGAATACTGATGCTGAAGGTCGCCTTGTGCTTGCGGATGGACTAATCTACGCGAGTGAACAGAACCCACAACTGATCATTGACTGCGCAACCCTAACTGGAGCTGCGAAAAACGCTTTGGGTAATGATTACCATGCGCTAATGAGCTTTGATGACGAACTGTCTCATCAGGCACTCATAGCCGCTCGTGAAGAGAACGAAGGTTTATGGCCACTGCCGCTTGCAGAGTTTCACCGAAGCATGTTGCCATCTAACTTTGCTGACCTGTCAAACATCTGTAGTGGAGACTACTCACCAGGTGCTAGCACAGCGGCGGCATTCCTGTCTTATTTTGTGCAAGATTACAAGAAAGGCTGGTTACATTTCGACTGCGCTGCAACGTATCGTAAAGCGGCAACAGATAAGTGGGCCGCAGGTGCAACAGGCGTAGGCGTACGTAGTTTGGCTGCTTTGCTCATGCAGCAAGCGAGCAAATAACATTAAGAGGCCGCAGAGCCTCTTCTATTAAAACAAAGATAAAACGAAAGGATACCTTATGGCTCTTGAAAGAACTTTTTCTATCGTTAAGCCCGATGCAGTAGAACGCAATCTCATTGGTGAAATTTATCACCGCATTGAAAAAGCAGGTCTACAGATCATTGCAGCTAAAATGGTTCGTCTAACTGAAGAGCAGGCGAGTGGCTTTTATGCAGAACATGAAGGCAAAGCGTTTTTCCCTGCACTGAAAGAATTTATGACTTCTGGACCAATCATGGTTCAAGTACTTGAAGGCGAAAATGCGATTGCACGCTACCGTGAACTTATGGGGAAAACTAACCCAGAAGAAGCAGCATGTGGCACCATTCGTGCTGATTACGCTGTCAGCATGCGCTATAATTCTGTTCACGGTTCAGATAGTCCGGAATCAGCAGCTCGCGAAATCGAGTTCTTCTTCCCAGAGTCGGAGATTTGTCCTCGCTAAGCTAAGGACAATAGCAAAATATGAGGTGCTGCTTGTTACCGAATGAGCAGCATTTTTATTCTGAGAAAGCTTAATCAATACCAGCAAATTTACCATTTAGTTGGTGAATTAACTGCTAATATTGGTGAGACAAGTTTTTTTTACATACAGCGCACGCAAGGGTATCAGTCTTGACAGATTGTGATATACTCTGCGCGCAATTTATACCTTATTAACAGAGTAAGACAATGGCAGATTTATCGAAATACAGAAACATTGGTATTTTCGCGCACGTTGATGCGGGTAAAACTACCACCACTGAGCGTATCCTGAAGCTTACTGGTAAAATCCACAAAACTGGTGAAGTACATGACGGTGAGTCTACTACTGACTTCATGGAGCAAGAAGCTGAGCGTGGTATCACAATCCAGTCAGCAGCTGTAACGTGTGAGTGGAAAAACCACCGTCTAAACGTTATCGATACTCCGGGACACGTTGACTTTACAGTTGAAGTATACCGTTCACTTAAAGTACTAGATGGTGGTATCGGTGTATTCTGTGGTTCTGGCGGTGTTGAACCTCAGTCAGAAACTAACTGGCGTTACGCTAACGAATCTGAAGTATCACGTATCATTTTCGTAAACAAACTTGACCGTATGGGTGCAGACTTCTTCAACGTTGTTGAGCAAGTTAAGAAAGTACTAGGTGCTAACCCACTAGTTATGACTCTGCCAATCGGTCGTGAAGATGATTTCGTTGGTGTTGTAGACATTCTAACTCGTAAAGCGTACGTTTGGGACGAAACTGGTCTTCCAGAAAACTACGAAGTTCTAGATGTTCCAGCAGACATGGTTGACGATGTAGAACAATACCGTGAAGAAATGATTGAAACTGCTGTTGAGCAAGATGACGAGCTAATGGAAGCTTACATGGAAGGCGAAGAGCCAACTATCGAGCAAATCAAAGCTTGTATCCGTAAAGGTACTCGTGACCTAGCGTTCTTCCCAACATTCTGTGGTTCTGCATTTAAGAACAAAGGTATGCAACTTGTTCTTGACGCTGTAGTAGATTACCTACCAAGCCCAACAGAAGTTGAACCTCAAGATCTAACTGATCCTGAAACAGGTGAACCAACTGGCGAAAAAGCTATCGTTGATGCTGATCAGCCACTAAAAGCGCTAGCATTCAAGATCATGGATGACCGTTTTGGTGCACTAACATTTATTCGTATCTACTCTGGCCGCATGAAGAAGGGTGACACTATCCTTAACGCTGCGACAGGTAAGACTGAGCGTATCGGCCGTATGGTTGAGATGCAAGCGAATGACCGCACAGAGATCACTGAAGCTCAAGCTGGTGACATCATCGCTGTTGTAGGTATGAAGAACGTTCAAACAGGTCACACTCTATGTGATCCTAAGCACGAATGTACTCTAGAACCAATGATCTTCCCAGAGCCAGTAATCTCTATCGCTGTAGCACCTAAAGATAAAGGTTCTACAGAGAAGATGGGTATCGCTATTGGTAAGATGGTTGCAGAAGATCCATCATTCCAAGTTGAGACTGACGAAGATTCAGGCGAAACTATCCTTAAAGGTATGGGTGAACTTCACCTAGACATTAAGGTAGACATCCTTAAGCGTACTTACGGCGTTGAGCTAGAAGTAGGTGCTCCACAGGTAGCTTACCGTGAAACTATCACTCAAGCAGTTGAAGATAGCTACACGCACAAGAAGCAGTCTGGTGGTTCTGGTCAGTTCGGTAAGATCGATTACCGCATCAAACCAGGTGAGCCAAACTCTGGCTTCACGTTCAAGTCAACTGTTGTAGGTGGTAACGTTCCTAAGGAATTCTGGCCTGCAGTAGAGAAAGGCTTCGAAGGCATGATGCAAACTGGTGTTCTAGCTGGCTTCCCTACGCTAGACGTTGAAGTTGAGCTATTTGACGGTGGCTTCCACGCAGTTGACTCATCTGCAATCGCATTTGAAATCGCAGCGAAAGGCGCATTCCGTCAATCAATGCCTAAAGCAGGTGCACAGCTTCTTGAGCCAATCATGAACGTTGACGTATATACTCCAGATGACCACGTTGGTGATGTTATCGGTGACCTTAACCGTCGTCGTGGTATGATCAAAGACCAACAAGCTGGTGCTACTGGCGTTCGTATCAAAGCTGACGTTCCTCTATCAGAAATGTTCGGCTACATCGGTACGCTACGTACAATGACTTCTGGTCGTGGTCAGTTCTCTATGGAGTTCGCACGTTACGCAGCTTGTCCATCAAACGTTGCTGAGCAAGTAATCGCAGAAGTTAAAGAGCGTAACGCTAAGAAGTAATTCTTATTGTTAGCTAAATAACTTTAAAGCCCCAGTCGCAAGACTGGGGCTTTTTTATATAGGATAACGTGCTCCTAGCGCTTAGTTTCCCAGCCTACCTAGGGCTACGGCTATCAATGATGCCTAAACCTAACGAATGGCTCTCTTTTTGTTGCTTAGCCTGCTATTTCGCTATGTAGCCAGTTTGCAAAAGCAGCGATTCGATTTCGTCGAGGGGACTCATCATTGTAGAACAGGTTGAATTGGATGCCTGGGGTCATACCAATAGCAAATGGCTTAATGAGTAACCCTCTCTCTACATAGTCGGCGGCGAGTGAGTCTGAGGCTAAACAAGCGCCATGACCAGCCATAACCGCATTCATCGCATGATCGAAGGTACTGACATCCATCCATCTCACCGACTCTTTGTTCATCTCAACACCAGCTTCGGCAAACCAAGCGCGCCATGGGTAACCTCCTGATTCATAGTGAATCAACCAGCAACCAAGTAGCTGTTCGGGCGTCGATAAGTTGATTGTTTTCGCTAGGTGGGGAGAACAAAACGGGTAGATCGTTTCTTCAAATAGAAACTCTTTATGTAGCTTATGGTTGTCACTGACGTCGAGAGTATCGCCTTGCCATATAGCTAGGTCGGCATCACCCTGTTTTAGCTTGGGAGCGTCGCAACTGGTAATGATACGAATAGGGATACTTGGGTATTGAGTAGAGAATTTCCATAATCGCGGTAGTAACCAACGAGACGCAAATGACGGCGTTGAACTAACGCACAGCAAGCCTTCAACAGGCTCGCTCTGGATTTGATTTAGACCACTGATAATAGTTTCGAAGCCTTGAGAAACATGTTTAAACAAGATTTTTCCTTGTTCGGTTAAACGCATTTCTCGGCCATCACGGACAAATAGCTTACAGCCTAACCCATCCTCTAATTGGCGAATTTTTTGGCTCACAGCAGCCTGACTAATAAAAAGCTCTTCGGCTGCTCGGCTATAACTATTGAGCCTTGCCGCGACTTCAAAGTAGCGCAATCCTGGCAGGTGATGCAACCTAGCATCCATATACTGTCCCTATGTATTCTTGTGGCAAGTGAGCATCATAATCGCTTTACTTTATGCCGAAAAGTAAAAAGGAGAGCGTAGGCTCTCCTTTTAAATCTCAGTACAAAACTACTCTTCCCACACGACGAGCTGACCTTTAGGCCAGTTGTGCCCAATCTCGTGGTATTTTTGCTCAAGAACATGACGTTTAATTTTCAAAGTCGGAGTCAAGATACCATTCTCAATGCTCCACGGATCTTTGATCATTAAGACGCCTTTTATCTGTTCGTGAGACTCTAGCTCGGCGTTCATTCTCTTGATGACTTTTTTCGTCGTACGCTCATAACGGGCACGATCAAAATTAGGGAAATCATGAGGAACCACAAGCAAAATTGGCGCTGGAAGTCCCAGACCAATCAGACACATCATTTCTATACGGCTGTACTCGAACAGTTTTTTCTCAATTGGAACAGGGGCGACAAACTTACCTTTAGCTGTTTTAAAGGTATCTTTTTTACGTCCCTGAATGTTTAAGTATCCTTCGCTGTCTATAGAACCAACATCACCAGTGTGTAGCCACCCTTCCGAGTTAAATGACTCTTGAGTCGCGATGTCGTTCTTATAATAGCCGGAGAATAAACCTTTTCCTCGGACCATGATTTCATTGTCTTCGGCAATTTTCAGTTCAATACCGGGCCCAGCATTACCAACACTACCGATTTTGTCTGCACGGAATGGGTAGTTAAGTGTGCTGTAGGCAAACGACTCAGTCATCCCCCAAGCTTCTGTGATGTTCAGGCCGACGCTGTGGTACCACTCAAGTAACGCCGGAGACACTGGGGCAGAACCACAACCTAGCACGCGTGCTTTGTCCAAACCGAGTCCATCTGCGAGTTTCTTCTTAATCAAAGAGTTAACAAATGGAATTTTGAGCAAGATGTTCAGTTTTTTCTGCGGCAGTTTATCTTGAATACGCTGTTGGAACAGGGTCCATAGTCGAGGCACTGAGATAAACAATGTGGGTCTTTGCATTTTTACATCTTCGATAAAAGTATCGAGAGACTCAGGGAAGGCAGTCTGAACTCCCCCCATGATCGAAGAACCGAAAATATAGACTCGCTCTGTAATATGGGCGAGTGGTAAATAGGAGAACAGACGATCATTCTCTTGAATGCCGATGTGATTGATGAGTTGTTGGACCGACCAACTAAACGCGCCATAAGTGAGCATTGCGCCTTTAGGTACCCCCGAAGTGCCGGAAGTATAAACTAACGACATCAATTTATCGTCGTAATGCTCAGGACGATACTGGCTTGGTTCACAATCAGCGATCAACTGTTTAAATTGGTATTGGCAACTTGGTGCAGAGTCATACGGCAGAGCGATGGTGATAAGATCAGGCATCGTGTCGATCACTTGCTGTGTTGCTGCTGCATCATCAAGCTTACCGCCAATCAGCGCTTTACTTTCACTGTGCGTCAGACAGTATTCGATGGTATCAGCACCCGCGGTTGGGAAGATCGGCACGCTGACAAAGTCACCAAGCGTCATGGCTAAATCACAGATAAACCATTCGGCACAGTTTTTTGATACCAGTGCAACTTTGTCACCTGGCTGGATACCCAAATTATTGAGTGCTGTGACTAGCTTTAGTGCTTGATCGGCAACTTCCGCGTAGGTGAACTCGATAAACTGGCGGTTGATAATTTGTTTAAGATAAACCTCATTAGGGCGCTCCGCTGCCCATTTTAGGATCATCTCGTTGGGTGGTGGGAGAGCACAGGTTGGTTTGCTTAACTCGTTAGGCTGAATCATTCTCTAACTCCGTGTTATTGGCAAAATTATGGTTATTTTTGTTGTTAATAGATTGTTAACTCTAGCATGGTAAATAAATAGGAGGAAAGCACTAAGAGTAAGTTTAGGAGTTTCTTGTGACCAGCGCGTGATTAGTGAAGTTGACGATAGACTGCAGGGCTAATCCCCGTCTTTTTTTTGAAAATGCGGGAGAAGTAAGAGACATCGTTATAGCCGCACTGGAAAGCGATAAAAGATATTTTCTCTTTGCGCTCATTGGTTAGCAGCTGCTTAGCGAAATTGATTCTTTTGAGTGTCAGGTAATCCCGGAAACTGACTCCAATCGTTTTGTGAAAAAACTTAGAAAAATACGTCACTGAGTAGTGACAGTATTCTGCTACGTCCTCTTCTCTAATCGTTCTTGAGAGGTTCTTATCGATATACCTCAGCATTTCAACCAGATCTTTGTTGATATGTTTTTGTTGATGGTTCTCTACTAACTTATGGATATTAAGGATTTCTTGGTGTTTTGAAAACTGGTAGTAGACCTGCTTATTGAGTTCATCACTCCAAGCCCGAGAGTCATCGTGATTGAGGTTAAAGGTTGAATAAACCACATCCAATTCAGCAATTTCTTGGGGGAGTCCATTGTCGTATACCACGATTAGATTTTTATCTAGGTTTTGACAAAGCTTTGCGGCAGTCAGAAACAGTGAGTGAAAAGAGGCTTCGTAACAGAAAAAACAGAAATGTATTTCAGATTCACTAAGGACAGACACATCATACCCATAGTCGAGAATATGAAAGTATCTTTCCAGATCTCGAACGATATCTTTGGCGATGTACGTCACCGATTGTCCGAGCCAGTAACCTTTGTGCAACACATCCACTGTGTAAAGTCCTTATTTTGTTTTAGTTTTAATCACACGAACTGTACCAATTAGCTTAGTATGTTAATTGATATTAACCAAGCTTCTTATTGGGCGACTGAATGATTAGTCGGTGTTTTAATGTGATTAATATCACTTAAGTGCAGTGGTCGGCTTTCTGTCAAGTATCAAAAGTGAGAATGGGTGGCTTTAGTTGAGTGGCTATATAGTAGTAACTAAAAAGTGCTTTGTAAGCGCATTAAATTAAAAAGAAAGTATATGAAGGACTATTCTTTGAATAAATAGCCTAATTTTAGAATTTGCTTATTTGACGAGCGGATGTACTTATTTTTTCTGATAGTTAATGGCAAAAAAGTACCAAAGATAGCCAAAATAATCCTAACTGTTATTGCTCAAATAAATCTAAATTATCAATAAGCGAAATGGCTTAATGAACTTTGGAAGGAGACAAATCATGAGCAAGCTTATTAAAAATATTTCTGAATTTATGAAAGACGAAGAAGGCTTAACGGTTGTGGAGTACGTTGTTGGTGCAGGTTTATTGGTAGCCGGTCTAGCAGGTATTTTTGGTACTTTCAGTTCTGCACTAGAAGCACAGCTAGGTACAGTTCTTGATAATGCGCCAGATGGTTCAGGTAACTAATATACCGACATAAACGCATATCCTCGCCTATAGTTGATTAAGAATTAAGTTGCCCATAACTGTGTTGTGGGCAACTTCCTTTTGTTCAACTTGGAGGTTTTTGGCTATGTCTTTCATTAGTTTCTTTAGGGATTAAGAGGGGTTAACCGTCGTCGAGTATGTGGTAGGTGCGGGTTTATTGGTGGTTGGTTTTTCGGGGATATTTATTGTGTTCGGAGAACTGTTATCTCAACAATTTGGGTCTATATTTAGTGAGTAGGACTGACTAATTTTGGGGACAGTTAGATGGATGTTTTTATTTGGATCGTGCTATTTGCCATAGCCGTTTCTGATGCAAAAGAGCACCGAATACCTAACTCATTATTATTAGTAGTTCTTTTTGTTAGCTTTATTAATAAGGCTGTTGTCCTTCAGGACTATAATTTCCTACTCTGGTCATCTGTTAGTGGCATTACATGTTTTGGCGTTGCTTTAGTTTTTTATTTTTTAAAAGTGATGGCTCCCGGTGATGTAAAACTTTTGGGTGTCGTGGGTTTTTGGCTTGGCAGTGGGCATATTTTGGGAGCGGTTTATTGGATTGCAGTTGCAAGCGTAGTTATTGGCCTCTTCTATGCCTTTCTTCGCCTCGCAGAGTCACCTAACCAATTCAAATCGTTACTAAACAAATACTCGATCTATGTCATGTATGGTTCTTCGGGCAGTAAAGCTTTAACCAGCCCAAACGGTAGCAGAGGACGATATCAAATGCCTTTTGCGCCAGTCGTTGTTGTTGGAGTAGCGCTTTATTTCTATTTTCTGAATTAATCACAAGGAGTGTTTATGGTTCAGGCAATGTCCAAGGTTCAACATCGAACAGAGTTGACGCCGCAAGCTCCGCAACCCCCTGTGCCAACAAGCTTCGACGACTTAGGAATACCCAAAGCGGTGGTCGAAAATCTGGTCATCAAACACATTGCCGCCTATCCCAAGTCTGACATTCTCCAATTGACCAAGTTGTTATGTATCAATAGTCATATGATTGAGGATGTCATCGCAGGCCTAAGAGCAAAGTCAATGGTCGAGGTTTTTCAAGCTGCTTCCTCAACGTTTTCCACTCAATCTACCGGACATGTGCGCTATGGTTTGTCAGAATCAGGCATGCAGGAAGCCGATACCGCTTTTGTAAAAGATGCCTATTTAGGCCCAGTACCCGTCTCTTTGAATCAATATTGCGAAATGGTCAAGGCGCAGGACGTTCGAGCTCAAATGGTTAATCGAGCCGATGTCGAATATGCACTCTCGGATGTGCTGGGCGCTCATCGTATGGTCGGGGTTTTGGGGCCTGCGATTAATTCTGGTCGGGCGTTGTTGCTTTACGGCAGTGCAGGTTCAGGTAAAACCTTTGTCGCGACAAAAATTCTTAACTCACTCAACACTTCGGTTTACATCCCTCACGCTGTCTTCGCCGCGGGTAACATCATCAAAGTCTTTTCGCCTCAGCATCACAAGAGGGTATCCAGCTCAGATATTCAGTCCATCACGTTTAAAGAACAATTTGACCGCCGCTGGTGCCTTTGTGAACGACCCAGTATCCAAGTCGGTGGGGAATTAACCATGGACATGCTGGAGGTCAACCACAGCGAGCACAACAAGGTATGGATGGCTCCGCTACAGATGATGGCGAACAACGGAATTTTTATTATCGACGATTTGGGCCGCCAGCCGATGCCAGTTGATACATTGCTGAACCGATGGATCGTACCGATGGAATATTTCTACGACTATCTGAACTTGCCCAATGGTCAACAGATCTCAATACCTTTTATCCTCACTCTTGCCTTTTCTACGAACCTAGATCCGGAAAAGATCAGTGACCCGGCTTTTTTACGTCGACTTGGCTACAAGATTCAGTTTGGTCCTCTACTCGAAGAAGAGTATCGCGAACTGTGGGGCATTATTGCGAAATCTAAAAATCTGACCCTTACCCAAGGGTGTTTTGAAACTTTATTTGACTTACATCGTCAGCATGACGTGGGCTTTTATCCTTGTTTACCAAAAGACATTGTAGGGATCAGCCGAGATATCATCGTATTTGAAGAAGTTGAACCTGTTATCTCCTCTGAAATCGTAAGCCGTGCGTGGGAAGTGTACTTTACAGCTGATGGCAAAGGAGGAGGTGCTCGATGAGTCGAAATCAAGTCATATTACTTCTTTTACTCTCCATTGCGTTTGGTTTAGGAGCCGTGTTTTTCGCCAAAAAGTGGATGGACAACCAATTGCAGCCTCAAACTGAAGTAGAGGTGGTCGAGCGAGAGCCGGTGATCATTGCCTCTCAGGAAATACTCGCAGGGACGGTTATTGAGGAGCAACACATTACCAACAAGTTGCTAGAAAAAGCGTGGCGCTCTGAATCTCAATTTACATCGGCTGAAGAGTTGATCGGGCAAGTTGTTGCGAGCAATGTTTATCCGGGCGAGATAATCCATGTTAGCCGTCTAGCCAATCAGGGAGAGGGTTCAACGTTAGCATCTCTAATCCCAGAGAATAAACGTGCTGTGACTATTCGGGTAAACGATGTCATTGGTGTTGCGGGCTTCTTGCTGCCGGGCAATAAGGTGGATGTGTTAAATACGATTAAATACGGAAAAAACTCGGCTAATACCGTAACAGTGCTCAAAGAAATCAAAGTATTAGCTGTTGACCAAACGGCGAGAACCAAAGAAAACAAACCAATTATCGTACGGGCTGTGACGTTAGAGGTGACACCTAGTCAGGCCGAAAAGTTGTTGTCCGCCCAAAGTCGTGGAGACATACAGTTAGCATTACGTAATCCTCATGAAGAGGAAAAAGTGGTCAAAAAATATGTTGCCCCTAGTGTCACCATTATTAAGGGTACTGAATCCAGCAATATCCGCGTCAGGGACTGAGGTGAGCTATGAATAAAATAATAACACTGTTTTTTATCTTGCTGCTGTGCAGTGGTGTTACCTATGCGGCTTCACAATCAGGGAAAGTGGTCAAAGTTCCCCACCATAAATCCACACACGTAACATTAGCTGGCAAAGCAAAGCGTGTTTCATTGGGTGACCCGGATGTGCTTGATATCGTGATGCTCAAATCCGATGAGCTGTTTTTGATTGGTAAGAAGCTTGGCTCGACCAACCTGATGGCTTGGGATAGCCGTGGTCAACTGATTGAATCCATCAATATTGAAGTCACTCATGATTTAAACAGCCTCAAGGCCAAACTCTTTGAGTTTTTACCCAATGAAACCATTGAAGTGCATAGTGCCCAAAACCGATTGATTCTGAGTGGGCAGATAAGCAATCAAGCGGCAATGAATATTGCTTTGAGAGTGGCAGAAACCTACTCCGCTGGACGAGAAGCAGACAAGGAAAATGAGTCTCTGAGTAAGCAAGTTGATAAAACTGGCGTGATAAATCTGATGACGATTGGTGGTGCGCAGCAAGTCATGCTTGAAGTTACCGTTGCTGAAGTTCAGCGCAGCTTAGTGCGTAAGTTTGATGCTAACTTTGCTTTCTTCCAATCCAGCGGCTCTAAGTTTAAATGGGGCGGGGCATCTACCGCAGCTGGTATCGCGGGTGCGACGCCAATTTTTGAGATACCGACATCTGGTGATTACGGGATTTTAGGCTCCTTTATTGATGGCAATACCTTATTTAGTTTCGCCCTCGATGTCGCCCGACAAAACGGCACTGCGAAGGTATTGGCTGAGCCCAATTTGACTGCGTTGAGTGGCTCAAAAGCGGAATTTCTAGCTGGGGGTGAATTCCCAATCCCAGTACCGGATGATAAAGGTATAACGATCGAGTACAAAGAATATGGTGTGGGTCTGAAGTTCATCCCAACCGTGTTAAGCGACAAAAAAATTAATCTTAACTTAGCGGTGGATGTGAGTGAAATTGCCAACAGTTCTTCGCTGACTTTGTCTCCAGGTAGTACCAATAGCACCTACGTTATCCCTCCCATTACGCGTCGCAGTGCTTCGTCTACTCTTGAGCTAGCGGATGGACAGACGATTGGTATCGCTGGACTACTGAGTGAAAATGTACGTGATGTGGCGAGCAAGATGCCCGGTTTAGGCGATATTCCGATCTTGGGGCAAATGTTTAATAGCCAAGAGTATGTTTCAGGTGAAACTGAGCTGGTTATTTTAGTGACACCAAGGCTCGCGCAGCCAATTGACCGAAACAAGGTCACTCTGCCGACTGACTCTTTTGTCGAACCCAATGATTTTAAGTACTACTTACTCGGTCGTGGTTCGTATATCGCGCCTGTCAAGAAAACACCCAAAGCACAACCTACCGATGAACAAGAGTATGTTGACCGAAGTAAAGGCGGCACTGAAGGCACATTTGGACATAGTTTGTAGGAGAGCGATATGAAAAACGTAATAACTATAGCGATTGTTGTTTGTTGTTCCGCTCTGCTTCTCGGCTGCGCGAATAAACCGCGTTTAGGGCACCATGTGGCCAAGGTAAAAACACAACAAACATACAATCAAAATGCATCTCAAGAAAACTTGGGAGTCATTCCTTCGGGTAGTGGTGAACGAATGGAAAGTGCCTATCAAGTCTATACAGGCAAACAGAGCTCCGACTTAGGAGGCACTGATAGTCAAGTTTTGCAGGGGTTTGCTAATTAGACCCTAAGGATGGACGCAATGAGGTTGCCAAGAGAGCGAATAGGTAAATATTCGCGACAAAGGGGCTTGGTTTTGGTCATGGTGACGGTAGCGATGCTTGCTTTGGTAGGCGTCGCTGCCTTGTCTATTGATGTAAGCCATGCTGTGCTAAATAAAGCGAGATTGCAAAACAGTGTCGATGCTGCTGCGTTAGCTGCCGCCATTGTCATGGATAGCGAAGGGACAAATGCCCAAGCGACCACCGCGGCCAACTCAACATTGAATAACGTCGCCGCGGCTACTGGCAACTCCGAAATGGACTTCTCCAATGCGACCATCACGGTAGAGTATTCAAACGATCCCACCATATTTCCTCAGTCGAGTGGCTATAACGCGAACTTGGATACTTATGTTCGTGTCACTGTAAGTGCATACTCGCTTGATAATTTCTTTGCTTACCTATTTGGCGTCGATAAACAGTTAGTATCGAGCGCGGTGGCAGGACCAAGCCCGGGTATTGATGTGGTCAATGTTGTGCCTATGGCAGTATGTGAAGGTGATTCAGGCACTGGAGGTTCGACTGGCTACGATACAGGAGAACTCTACGCACTTAAAATTGCCGAACAGAATCAGAGTGATATGGGATCGGGTAATTATCAACTGCTTGACTTTGGTTCTGGTGCAGACACGGTGAGAAAAGCTCTCGCTGGTGGTTATGAAGGAAGTGTTGGGGTAGGTGATACCGTTATAACCAAACCCGGCAATACGATAGGTCCGGTAGGCCAGGGGCTAAACACGCGTTTTGGTGCTTATAGCGGTGGTGGGCTATCTGCCAGTGATTTTCCTTCAGACATCTACGTAAAGGAACCGGACACCAAAGCGACTTTAGATAATGATGGCAATATCGTTTACAACGATGAGAGTGTTGAAGGTGAGCCGTGGGGATACGAAGATTATAACGATGCGTTGCCGGATTGCTCAGGCGATCCTGACTGCAAAATGGACTCAGGCGGACAGCATGATCGACGTATTTTGGTCGTTCCAATTGTGGACTGCACGGGAGCCAGTGGTGGGACAAGCAGCTTTACCGTTACTGCATTAGGGTGCTTCTTTATGCTGCAAAAAGCACCGACCTCCAATAGCGGTAAAGAAGCCGTGTTTGGGGAGTTTATTTCTGACTGTACTGCGTCGGGCGGGAATCCAGGTCAAGATTCTAGTAATGAAGGTCCTTATACCATTGTCTTGTATAAGGATCCGGGAGGGGATGAATCATGAACAAACGCGATAGGAATCACTCCCGAACAACAGGATTGGCAGCAGTGGAAATGCTGATTGTTCTGCCAGTATTAATGATGATTTTAATGTCGATTACTGAGTTTGGTAATGCGTTTGTTCAATATACAAACTTAACCAAAATGGCTCAGAGCGGAATTCGTTATGCAACGGCTGGTGTAACTGGTACATCAAGCTATGACCAAATCGCCGATGTCGATGAAATTAAAAACATGGTCGTTTACGGTAAAACTGTTGTGGGGGACGGGGCTGTATCTTTGATGAGTGGCATAGACACGTCAGACGTCACTGTATTACATGAGAATGGTTATGTCACAGTCACGATTAATCATACTTATGTTCCGGTTATTACTGAGTTTAGCTCGACGCTCAATTTTGCAGTGCCTTTAAATGCTTCGGCAATGATGAGGACTGCACCATGAAGAAGCAAAAAGGTCTATCGATCATAGAATTTACCTTGGTCTCAACCGCGTTGTTATTGGTAATTTTTGCTGTGATTGAGGTAGGGCGTTACATCTATTCATTGCAGATGGTTAATGACATGACACGAATCGCCGCGCGTTTGGCGGTTGTTTGTAAAGTTGAGGATAAAGCCAATATTCCAGCCTTAGCGGTAGTCAGCGGAGCGCCGTATGGTTTCTCTGCTAGCAATCTGACCATTGAGTATCTCGATGCTTCGGGGAATGTTATTCAAGGAACTCTGACAGATGATGCAATCTTTCCTACAATTGAATATGTGAGGGCTAAAGTCGTTGATTTTGAATATCAATTTACTGGCTTGCTCAGTTTCATCAACTTGACAGGAGGTCTGTCTGTTCCGGAGTTTGAAACGACTCGACCAAGGGAAAACCTAGGTCATCACAGAGAGACCCCCTTTAATGAAGAAAATAGCACGGACTGCTAGGAGAACGAGATGGGAGAAGCAGTGACGCTAACGACTCATGGTGACCAACCCATAAGACTGAAAACAAACTTAACTGTTTGGGTATTCTATTTATCTGACGCCTTTCACCTTCATATCAGTCATGAGTTGTCAAAGTGCCCTAGTGTCAGCTTTGAAATGATTTCGTTCCATGGTCTGGTGGTAGGTAATCTTGCACACTTCTCTCCACCTGATCTTATTTTTGTAGAGACGGGGCCGAATTGGGCACAAAAAATTGTTGAGCTTCAACAGTATGAGGGGCCAGAGCATGCTACTGGCCATGAAGCGTCGTTGATTGTTTTCGGCAATGAGAATGACAATGGCGCACTAAAAATCGCTTTACGCATTGGAGCCGCAGACTTTATTTCCGACAAGGCGACCTTGGGGGATCTGATTCCGCTACTTAGGAATGTTGCTGAAGAAAAAGTGGCAAGCAGAAACCTTGGTGAGCTGCTTGTATTTATGAATACTAAAGGTGGTGCGGGTGCATCAATGTTGGCGCTCAATACTGCCATTACGATTGCAGAACAGAACCCAGATAATGTTCTATTTGTTGATCTAGATACTCAGTTTGGCGTGATAGAAGATTATCTTAACGTTTCTTGTACTTACGGTCTCACAGATGCCATCGCGAATCTTTCTGATTTGGATGAAGTCTCTCTGGGTGGGTTAGTCACTAAGCATGAATCTGGTCTGCACACTATCGGTTTTAAACGTGAAAATAGCCATGAGAATTTCGAAAAAGCCCCTCAACTCAATAAGTTAATCCCTATCTTACGTGAAAGATACCCATACATTGTGATCGATTTATCTCGCGGGCTTGATCGGATGTTTGGTTCGGTTATCTCACCCGCGACGAAACTGTTCTTGGTGACTCAACAAAACTTAGTCGCGATTAAAAATACGACGCAGATTATCAAAGTGCTGACGTTCGAGTTTGGTGTCTCTAGAGATCAAATGGAAATTATCGTCAATCGTTATGAGAAGCGACAGTCGATCAAATTAAAAGATATTCAAGAAACCATAGGTGGCATGAAAATTCACACCATACCTAATGAATTTAAAGTTGCGCTTGAAAGTGCCAACTTAGGCCGACCTTTTATTCTGTCCAAAAAAGGCAGCGCAATTTCCAAGTCAGTTCAACGATTAGCACACTCTTTAGTTCCGGATAAGGAGAGTGAGAAAGGTTGGTTTAAGAAAATGTTCTCCTAACAAAGCTTGATAATAACAAGGGGCTAATATGTTCTTTAAAAGGAAAAACATAAACCCGGAGCTACAAAAGAAAGTGGTTGAAGCTGAGGAGCGTCAAATCCAGCAAGCGAATCAACGACAAGAGGCTGTGACTACAGAGCCACAAACAAGTCAAGTGGTAGAAGAAAAGGCTGCTGAATCTTTTCAAGAAAGAAAACGTCGCGAGGCTGAAGCGAAAGGTCATGCCGTTGAAGAAGAGAAGAAGCAACTCGAGCTAGAGCTTTCGGTTAAACATTATTATCACCAAATGTTGCTTGAAACGCTCGACTTAGGCTTGTTGGCGAGCTTGGAAAAGGAACGTGCTAAGTCTGAGTTGCACGACGCCGTTGTACAGCTAATGGCGGAAGACCAAACGCACGCATTGAGTGCGGAAGGACGTAAACGGGTAATACAACAAATCGAAGATGAGGTTTTTGGTTTAGGTCCTCTTGAGCCACTGCTCAAAGACCCGACTGTGTCGGATATTTTGGTGAATGGACCTAAGCACGTCTTTGTTGAGCGACGTGGTAAGTTGGAATTAACTCCTTACACCTTTCTTGACGAGCGACATCTTCGCAACATTATTGATAGAGTCGTGAGTCAGGTCGGTCGACGTATTGATGAAGCATCACCTATGGTCGATGCTCGTCTGACTGACGGGTCACGTGTAAACGCCATTATTCCGCCTCTTGCGCTTGATGGTTCATCGGTGTCGATTCGCCGCTTTGCGGTAGAGAAGTTGAATATGGATAACCTGCTCAACTATAACTCTCTGTCTCCCGAAATGGCTCAGTTTGTTGAAGCAGCGGTGCGTGGGGCGATGAATGTACTCATCTCAGGTGGTACCGGTTCAGGAAAAACCACCACACTTAATATCTTCTCGAACTTTATTCCTTCTGATGATCGTATTGTGACGATAGAAGACTCGGCAGAACTTCAATTGCAACAACCTCATGTCGTTCGACTAGAAACACGTCCCGCTAACCTTGAAGGCAAAGGGGAGATCACCCAGCGAGATTTGGTGAAAAACTCACTGCGTATGCGCCCCGACAGAATTGTACTGGGGGAGGTTCGTGGTGCTGAGGCGGTTGATATGTTAGCTGCGATGAACACTGGCCACGATGGTTCGTTAGCGACAATACATGCCAATACGCCGCGCGATGCTCTCTCTCGGGTAGAGAATATGTTCGCGATGGCGGGCTGGAATATGACCGCCAAAAACCTACGCTCTCAAATTGCGTCGGCCATTCATTTGGTTGTGCAAATGGAACGTCAGGAAGACGGTAAGCGACGTATGGTCAGCATTTGTGAGATCAACGGCATGGAGGGTGAAATTATTACCATGTCGGAGATTTTTAAGTTCCAACGTAGAGGAATGGATGAAGAAGGGAATGTCTTAGGACACTTTACGGCGACGGGAGTCGTGCCGCAATGTCATGACCAGCTCTCTAAAAAAGGCCTTCATCTTCCTTTCGAAATTTTTAATGAGTCACACTCATAGAAGGGGGCATTATGCAGCAGGATGCGACACTCTTTTTTGTCTTACTTTTCTTCGCAGTGGTGTTTATTTCGCAGGCGCTGATTCTGCCTGCAGCAGGGAGTAAAGCAAAGCATAAAGAGTTATCAGAACGATTAAAGGAGTCCCAGTCTAAATTAGATGAAGAGGCACGTTCACTGCTTCATGAACATTACTTAAAAAGCCTGACCCCTTGGGATCGTCGTTTAGTAAAAATTGAGGCACTGTCGTCACTCAAGAAAATGATTGAGCTGTCTGGATATGACTGGAGTTTAACTCAAACCCTACTCATTACATCTATCTCGTCGGTTTGTTGTTTTTTTATCGCGCTGTTTATTGGTCAACCTCTTTATGTCGGGATCGCAGCGATTATTGCGGTTTGGATGTGTCTATATTTTTGGTTAGGTAAGAAGATTTCAGATCGCTTGGCGGCCTTTGAAGAACAGTTGCCTGAAGCCCTAGATATCATGCGTCGTATGTTACAAGCGGGTCAGCCGGTCACCCAGGCCTTTAATGAGGTGGGGTTGGAAATGCCTGCACCAATCGGAGTTGAATTCAAAAACACGTTCAACTTACTCAATTACGGCTATGACATGCGGATGGCGATCATGCAGATGGCGGAGCGTACACCAACGGTTTCCATGCTCGCGTTTTCCAGTGCGGTTTTGTTGCAAAAAGAAACTGGCGGTAATCTATCGGAGAACCTTGAGAAAGTATCAAGAGTGCTGCGGGCACGTTTTAAACTGCAAAGAAAAATCAAAACCTTGTCAGCGGAAAGCCGCCTGTCGGCGTGGATATTGGTTCTTTCACCTTTTGTTCTGTTCATTTTCCTCAGTGTGATTAACCCTGGCTATGTCGAGCCGCTCTATACCGACCCAAGGGGAATGAAACTTGTGAGTGGGGGTGTCGTTAGTCTATTTTTTGGTTCACTGTGGATCAGAAAAATCATTAACTTCGAGGTGTGATATGGACTCTGTACTGACCTTTATTTCATCCTTTAACCTTGATGAACAGACTGTTTTTTTAGGCTTGATCCTACTGGCAACCGTGTTGATCATTTTCACTCTATCGCTGTTACTCGTCGGCTCAAAATCGCCGTTAAAAGCCAAACTTAGCCAACTTAAAAGTACTAGTGGTGTCGAAAAGCAGCGGACAAAACGCTTAGAGAATACTTTAGAGTCGCTTGCACCAGCCATGAAACCTTCCAACTCTAAAGAGAGTGAAAGCATTCGTGAAAAGCTGATGCATGCGGGCTATCTTGATGCGAGTGCGCTCACTATCTTTTATGCAATTAAAGCGTTGTCGTTAGTGGTAGGGCTACTGATGGCGGCAGGATTCTTCTTCTTTGCTCCAGATATGCCAATGCGTAACCTTGCCATGATTGTTAGCGTTGGTGTCGGCATGTATGGACCGCATATTGTGCTCGGATATATGGTTGATAAGCGGCAATCAAAGATTCGCAGTGGGATTCCAGACGCCTTAGATTTATTGGTTGTGTGTACTGAGTCTGGGTTAGGGTTTAACGCTGCTCTTCGCAGAGTCGCGGATGAGTTGACCATATCGCACCCTGAATTTGCTGATGAACTGGATACCGTATGTGTCAAAGTAAAAGCAGGGGTCGAATTGTCGGATGCGTTTAATGACTTGATTCATCGGACGGGGCTGAAAGAGATCGCTGGTCTGGTGACTATGTTGGCTCATGCATCAAGAATAGGCGGTAGCTTGTCACAAACGTTACGTGAGTATACTGAAGACTATCGAGACAAGCGTAATCAAGAAATCGAAGAGGTTGCAGCTAAGATTCCAACGAAAATGATTTTTCCTCTGTTGATCTTTATTTGGCCTTGCTTCTTTATCGTTGCAATTGGTCCGTCAATGCTGCTCTTCACTGCATCTATGGGAAAATAAGGACGGACTATGAAAGGAATTCAACTGGTTATATTCGCTTTATCTGCGATATTACTTTCCGCATGTGCCTCTAAAGAGTCGAGCTTAGACACTTCTCTCTATGATGGTAAACCTATCGACTCACTTTCGTCAGAAGAACCACCGACGACAGAGAAAGAGGCCATCGAACGGGGTGACAAGGCGCTGAGTGGCGGAAACACCGATTTAGCCTTGTATGAATACATTCGCTCTCTTTCGTTTGAAAACGGTCAGTATAGAGATCGTTCACTGTTCAACATTGGTCGTATACACCAATCTAGAGGGAACTTAGCGCTGGCTGAAAAAGCCTATCTGATTGCGATTGAGGAGAATCCCAACAATATCCAAGTCCTTGAACAGCTTGGTATCCTCTACAGTCGCAATGGAGATATTCAGCAGGGTACCAGCTATTTTATGCGAGCAGTCAATGCGGATCAGGTGAGGTTTAATAACAACAAGACCTTGAGTAACACTGACCTAAGTACGGTGGAAGCCGTCAATAAGCTTCAGGTTGATAGTTACTCGCCTGAATATGCCTTAATGGGGTTGGGGGTCATCGCTGACTTGGACAAAAACCACGAATTGGCTCAAGCCTTCTATAAGCAGGCGCTCAGTATTGATCCTGACTCGGTTAAAACCTTGACCAATGTTGGATACTCTTTCTATATGGCAGGGGATTATCGCAAAGCCCAGCGTTTCATTATACAGGCATTGGATAACGAGCCCAATAATGATAAAGCTTTGAATAATTTAGCGTTAATTTATCTAGCTAAAGGTGAGATTAATCGTGCTCTGAACGTATTTTCTCAGCATATGACGAAACCAGAAGCGTTAAATAATGTGGGTTATTTCCTTACCCTTCAGGGTAAACCAGAACAAGCGATTCCATATCTCCAGCAGGCGATTGATTCGAGACCGACTTACTACAAAGTCGCTAATGAGAATCTAGAAAAAGCCCTTGCTATGGTTAGGGAGGAGAAAGCTAGACAAGATCAATAGAAAAGGGGGAGCACGCTCCCCCCTTTTCTCTACCCGCATTCTTGTTAAGCGATATAGCCAGTTGCGAACCCCGCCAGCATAAAGAATGCGACCATCCAAACAATCGGCAGTTTCTGTTGCTTGAGTAAATAGAAGCCGACGAGAACCAGCGAGATATCAAGTGGATTCATCACTGCGCTGGTAAATACCGGTTGGTATAAAGCGGCGACCAGTAACCCCACAACCGCAGCATTTACTCCGTTGACGGCGCCAGAAACTTTGTGATTTTTAGCCAGTGATTGCCAGTTCTTTAGTACTCCAAGTAGCAATAAAAAGCCCGGTAAGAAAACCGCTAAAGTCGCCATTAACGCACCCGTAATCGGGGCTGAAGGCATCAACTCATAACCTATGTAAGTTGCAAAGGTAAACATAGGCCCAGGAACCGCTTGTGCTGCCGCATAGCCTGTTAGGAAGGCATCTTGGCTTAGCTGATCACCGACAATGTTTTGTAGCAGTGGAAGAACCACATGGCCGCCACCGAAGACCAAACTACCTGCTTGGAAAAAGTCGCTGAATAGACCTAGTGCGGGTAATACTTGCGCCGCAAACGGCAGTCCAACAAGCAAAGCAACAAACAGGGCAAGAGGCGTAATAGAAGGCTCAAACTTGCTGGTGCTGAGCGCGTCGTCATTACCTAAATATTTTACACCGATCAAAGCAGCCATAATCAGGACACCCATTTGGGTCGCAATACCAGGTAAAAGTAAGAGTGCGACAGCCGTTATCAAACAAAGTGCCACCGATAGCTTCTCTTTGCAGAAGTTTTTGTACATCCCCCAAGTTGCATCGGCAACCACTACAACCGCAAGTAATTTCAAACCATGAACCACATTATGAAAGGTGGTGGTTTCAGTCAGTTGGCTACTTAACATAGCTAACGCCAGCATGATAAGTACGGAAGGTAGTGTAAAGCCAATAAACGCCATACACGCGCCGCCAAGGCCACCTCGTTTGTAACCTAGAGCAAAGCCCACCTGGCTTGAACCGGGACCGGGTAAGAATTGGCTCAGTGCGACGATTTGAGCATATTCACTGTCATCAAGCCATTTGAGTTTCTCGACGAAGGTATTACGAAAATAGCCAATATGAGCCGCTGGACCACCGAAACTTATCCAACCAAGCCAAAAGAAGGTTTTAAAAATCGACAACATTGCCATGTTACTCGTCTAACAAATACTGCCCATACTCTACTCAATGAACTAAAATGACTCAAATTGATATTCTTAATACAAACTATGAATTAAACAGGATAGGTTCATGAAGGAGTTTAACTGGAAAGGGATCGACCTTAACTTACTGGTGGCGTTTCAAGCTCTTTACCAAACCAACAGTGTTAGCCTAGCGGCGGAACAGTGCTTTGTCAGTCAGTCTGCTATGAGTCATACGTTGCAGAGAATGCGAGCGCTATTTGATGATCCTTTATTCGAACGAGTGGGGGCGACGATGCAGCCGACTCGGCACGCTCAAGACATTGCTCCAGTGATCGATAAGCTGCTTGGTAGCATTAAGAATGACTTATTGGTTAAGAAGCACTTTGCTCCGCAAAGCTATACTGGCGTATGGAAAATAGGACTAACGGATTACGCTGAGCAGCTTTTTGCGCCAGCGTTGTACGACGCGATCAAACACCAATCACCAAATTCACAGGTCAGTTTTTTTAACGTCAATCGCAGCAATTATGTAGATATCGTTGAGAGCGAAGCGCTGGATATCGTGATTGGAAGTATCGAAAACCTTAATCGACGTTTTCTGTCTGAGCTGCTCTATACAGAGCAACACTTGTGCTTATTCGATCCTAATACGGTTGAAGCAGGTGATACGATGTCGATTGAGGAGTTTGTCGCAGTAGAACATGCCTTAGTTAGCCCTGATGGTAGTCTGCAAACTCAAGTTGATAAATCATTGTATAAGCTCGGATATACCAGAATAGTAGGTGTGGCATCACGCAACTTTCTTACTATCAGACGCTTGTTACTAGGTCGGAAATTACTGTGTATTGTGCCGAAACGTTTTGCTGAAATGGAAATGTATTCACATGATCTGCAAGCGATCACTAGCCCGATTGAGATCCCTGATTTTGATATTCGCCTATTGTTTGCCAAAGCCAATCAGTATGAAGAAAAGAACTGCTGGATTCGACAAATCGTTACTGAGACGGTTCGCTAGTGAGTCGATGAGATATCCAACCACAGCCTTTCCAGATGAGTAACGTCAATATGATGCTTAGATAGCCATCAATCGCGTAGTGCCATGCAAGATGGACAGAGCCTATTTGGATGAAAATCATGTATGCCCACATGAGTAAGCCAAGTTTCTTGTTGTACTGGTAGCTGGCTAATGCCATCAGCATCGCAACGGAGACGTGCATACTCGGCATCGCCGAAATACCCGCTCCAATGCCTCCCTCGCGACCTAAGTAGTTAAGCCAAAGGGTATCCTGTACATCTAAGGCCCAGACGGGAAACCATCCCGCCTCAACCATGATGCGACTTTGATCGTTGAGCAAATCGATCAACGGCAAATAGTGAGTATGCTCGGGATTGAGTAAGTGGGTATAGCAAGGGCCTGCAGAAGAGAGCAGAGTGGCGGTAATACCACCTATCAAAAGCCAGCTTGACATATAAGCGATCAAGTACTGATTGCGAAGATGAGTTAGGTCACGACGAACGATAAAAAACAATGTCATCCCCCACATAAGCAGAAACCATAGGTGGTAGAGAAAGTTGATCCCATAGGTCGCAAAGGGGGAAGAGAAGATCCCATGAGTGATCTCCCAGGGTGAAACTCCGAAATGAAGCCACTTATCTAATTCATAGAAAGCCAAGTCATACTGAAATGGTTTGATGTCCGGTATTACAGACTTAAGATACGAATAGCATGAGTAAGTGAGATTCAGCGCTAATACCAACAGAATAAAGCTTATCGCCTTTGAAAGTGGATTAAAGAAACCGATCAGGGTTTTGATATAGACTTGTATCGGATGAGGTCGACGGTGATAAAGAAGATAAAGGTAATAGGCGCTGCTCCATGTGAGAAAGGTGATGTAGCAGATTCGAATCAGGGTGCTGAGGTAAGTAAATGCGCTGTACTCGATGTGAGAAGCGTAGCTAAACATTAGCGACATCAAATACAAAGCAATGGTCGTAAACAGGACGTAACCATAAAGGAGCTTGTCTTGATAAAAGGCCTGCTTAATTTGTTGCCAGTGGCGAGTCCGTGCTTCTGACGTCAGTATTTGCATATAAAGTAATGATTTCACATAGCTTTAAGTCAAGTATAGAACATGCAATACGACAATATTTAATGACTCAGTGACTGAGATCTAACTTCAGCCACTGAAATCAACACAGTTACTCCACCCGCAGACCTTGTTGATCAAAAAGATGGCAATCTGAATGTTTACAGCTTAAGTCCATTGTCTGGAATTTTGTCACTTCCTGATCGCCAGGCAGATGGACCTTAAAGCCATCAACACCGCAAGCCTGACCAAACATATAGGTACTGTTGCCAAGCCTTTCTACCACTTCACTCTGGAAGTTAAAATGAACATCCCCAGACAGTTCAAGTTCCAAATGTTCCGGACGAATGCCTAATGTAATGCTGTCACCTGCAGACAAAGAGCGCTGTACTGCTGGCAAGGTGAACACGGAACCATCCTCACTAACCAGTTGTAAACCTTGACCACTAGAAGACTCAACCTTGGTTGGGATAAAGTTCATCTTAGGAGAACCTATAAACCCGGCAACAAACTCATTCTGTGGTTTATGGTATAGCTCAAGTGGAGAGCCAACCTGTTCTACACGTCCGTCACGCAATACCACGATCTTATCGGCCAGAGTCATGGCTTCAATCTGATCATGAGTTACGTAGATCATAGTGTTTTGCAAATCTTGATGCAGCTTGGCAATTTGCAAGCGCATGTCGACACGTAGCTCGGCATCCAGATTTGAGAGTGGCTCATCAAACAGGAAGACTTTCGGGTTGCGGACAATGGCGCGACCAATAGCAACACGTTGACGCTGACCACCAGAAAGTTCTTTTGGTTTGCGTTTAAGTAAATGATCAAGTTGTAGAGTTTTCGCTGCGCTTTGAACCTGTTTATCGATCATCGCTTTTGGCTGACCGTTCATTTTGAGGCCAAAGCCCATGTTCTCTTCCACTGTCATATGCGGGTAGAGAGCGTAGGACTGAAACACCATGGCAACACCGCGTTCGGCGGGATCTACATCATTGACCAGTTGGTTATCTATATGGATCTCTCCACCTGAGATCTCCTCTAGTCCAGCAACAAGACGTAAAAGTGTCGATTTGCCACAACCTGATGGCCCAACGAAGACAACAAACTCACCGTTCTCTATTTCCAGATCAACACCATGAATGGTCTGCACATCCCCATAGCGTTTGATGACCTGTTTTAAGCTGATGTCAGCCATAGTTACTCCTTGCCTTATGGCTCAAAATACTTTTCTAGTGAGCGAATCATGCGCGTTAAAACAGCACAAATATCGCCTGATGTATAAAACATACTCGCTTGATAGATTTTTGTTACCTCGTAAAGGGAAATAGTTGATCGTGATCATGGTTATTTAGTGGAAAATGAGCATTTTTGTGGAAACGTTTACAAAAATGATTTGTCGGTATGTATTTAATCATCATAGTTATTAATATGTAATTGTAGATTAGATAAAACTTCATCCTTTAGTAACTTTCTGTCTACTTTTAATAGCGTTTATTGAAGTGGATATAACTAAAGGATGTGACAAGGAGTCACACGAAATGGAGCAATCTGTGAAAACGATATACCCCGAAAATCGTCTTCCTTCCGCAAGACGTAAAGCAAGGGTAAGCGCAAAGCTTTCACCATGGCTGTTTTTAGCCCCAGCAATGGCTATTTTTGCTATTTACGTTATCTATCCAATTTTAGATAGTATCTGGCTTAGCTTCTATGAGTGGGATGGTCTGGGGGACAAAGTTTGGGTTGGCTTAGATAACTACCGTGAGTTGTTTGACTCTGAAGCGTTTTATACCTCTCTAAAGAACAATACTATGTGGCTGGTGTTTTTTATGCTGGCGCCACCCATCGGCTTGGCAATTGCACTGTTCCTTAATCAACAGGTAAAAGGGATTCGCGTAGTTAAGTCGTTGTTCTTTTTCCCATTTGTTATTTCTCAAGTGGTCGTGGGTTTGGTGTTTGCATGGTTCTATGATCCGTCGTTTGGTCTGTTCAATATGGTGCTTGGCGCGTTTGGCATAGAACCTATTTCAATTCTTGCTGATGAAGATTATGTCACCTACGGCATTATCGCAGCAGGCCTATGGCCACAAATCTCCTACTGCATGATTTTGTATCTGACAGGTTTAAACAATCTCGACCCAGAACAAATTGAAGCTGCTCGTCTTGATGGAGCGAAGAAATGGCGCATGCTTTGGTATGTGGTTATCCCTCAACTTCGTCCAGCTACCTTTATTGCTATTGTCGTGACTGTCATTGGCGCGCTGCGCTCATTTGACTTAGTTGCCACTATGACCGCTGGTGGTCCGTGGGGCAGTTCGACAGTTCTGGCGTACCAAATGTATGAAGAGTCGATCTTCAACTACCGAATGGGATATGGCGCATCTGTTTCTGTTGTGTTGTTCCTCATCATGGATGTGTATATCGCTTACTTCTTATGGCGTATGTTGAGGAGTGAAAAATAATGTACCCACAACCGATTCAAAAAGCGGGACGCTTTGCCAATATCAGCTACCGCGTCGCGCTACCTATTGCGATAGTGATGTGGCTACTGCCTCTTATCGCAGTGATGATGACCTCTATTCGTGGCATCGAAGACATCAATACTGGTAACTACTGGGGATGGCCAAGTGAGTTCCAGTTGGTCGAGAACTACACTCAGGTATTTACCTCAACGTCGATGGGTCAGTATCTGTTTAACAGTTTATTGATCACTCTACCTGCGGTAGCGGGTGCGGTTGCTCTGTCTACCTTGGCTGGTTTCGCTTTGGCTAAGTACAAGTTCAAAGCCAATGTCTGGATCTTTGCGCTGTTTATCGCCGGTAACTTTGTCCCTTTCCAAATCCTGATGATCCCAGTTCGTGACCTGACCATTAGCTTTGGCCTATACGATACTCACTGGGCATTGATTCTGTTCCACATCGCCTTCCAAGCCGGCTTCTGCACGCTGTTTATGCGCAACTTTATTGTCGGTATTCCGGATGCATTGATTGAGGCGGCACGAGTTGAAGGGGTCAGCGAGTGGAAAATATTCTGGCATGTTGTTTTGCCATTGGTTCGCCCTGCTTTGGCGGCATTGGCTGTGCTGGTATTTACCTTTATCTGGAATGATTACTTCTGGGCTCTGGTGCTGGTGCAAAGCGACGAAGTGCGACCTGTTACCGCAGGCTTAAGTTCACTTAAAGGTCAGTGGCTGGCATCGTGGCAGTTTATCTCTGCTGGCGCCATTGTTGCTGCAATTCCTCCCGTGGTGCTGTTCTTTACTATGCAGCGTCACTTTATCGCTGGTTTAACTCTTGGTGCGACCAAAGGTTAGTTTTCACAGCTTGCCAGTCACTCTTCTCTGGCTGGTCAGCTCTTTTATGTCGTTAATAAATATAACTATTGGACCCATGAGCATCTGCTCACAAACAAGGACCTGAATATGAAATACGTGAAACATCTTGCTGCCTCTGCAGTTCTCGGGGCAACACTCTCGACTACCGCTTGGGCCGGAACTCTAGTGATTAACTCAGATCAGGCTGACCCTGCACCCAAAGCCGCCTGGCAAGAGATTGTTAAACGCTTTGAAGCAGCAAACCCAGACATCAAGGTTGAGTACAACCTGTATGATAAAGAAGCCTACAAAACCACGATTCGTAACTGGCTGGTGACATCACCACCAGATGTGGTGTTCTGGTATGCGGGTAACCGTATGAAAACTTTTGTTGATCGTGGCCTGTTTGAAGATGTAAGCGATATCTGGGCTGATAAAAATATGAAGCAGGACTTTGCGGCTGCAGCTCCGGCAATGACGGTTAACGGCAAGCAATACGGTGTGCCTTACACCTATTACCAGTGGGGTGTTTACTACCGTAAAGATATTTTTGAGCAGTATGGCATTGCAGAACCTAAAACTTGGGAGGAGCTGAAAGCCGCCTCAGCAACGCTGAAACAGAACAATGTTGCTCCTTTTGCTATCGGTACTAAGTACTTATGGACAGCAGCTGGCTGGTTCGATTACATCAACTTGCGTACTAACGGTCTTGATTTCCACATTGACCTTATGGACGGCAAGATCCCTTACACTGATGAGCGTGTGAAGAAAACTTTTGCCAACTGGGCTGAACTGGTTGAGCCGGGCTACTTCCTTGATAACCATGCATCTTACTCATGGCAAGAAGCGCAGCCATTCCTATACAACGGTCAAGCTGCTATGTACCTGATTGGTAACTTCATTACGCCAAACTTCCCTGAAAATATGCAAGGTAAAATGGGTTTCTTCCAGTTCCCAATTATTGATGCTTCAGTTCCTGTAGCAGAAGATGCGCCAATGGATACTATTCATATCCCTACCAAAGCGAAGAACAAAGAGGACGCACGTAAGTTCTTAGAGTTTGTCGCACAGGCTGAAATTCAGCAATTGATCAATGAATCTATCCTACAAATCCCGACCAACAACAAAGCTAAAGCAGCGGATGATGAGTTCCTCAACAAAGGTGTTCAGATGCTTGCTGGCGCTCAGGGTACGGCTCAGTTCTACGATCGCGATACCGATCCAGCGATGGCTAAAGAAGGTATGAAGGGTTTCCAGGAGTTTATGGTTAAACCTGAACGTATCGACAATATTCTGAAAAAACTAGAAAAAGTACGTCAGCGTACGTTTAAGTAATTCAGCAATAAATCTTCCCTTACTTGCTACTGACGTTCCCTATTTACTGGTTAGTAGCAAGTAGAGGATGGCACCACTCTATTTGGGGTGGTGTTACCTTCAGAGCACTGCCTTGCCAAATGGGGGCGCTCTCTTTTCTCTTATCTTTAGGGTGCTGTGATGAGAACTTTTAGCCAAATCATAGCGGCGCGAGAATGGGAGAACCAGCATGTGGTTCACCATAATGTTTTACCCGCGCACGCTCCTCTTCATGCTTATTCAAGCGAACAGAACGCTTTAACCAAGTCTCAATCGGAGAAGCAGCTTAGCCTCAATGGTTGTTGGCACTTTGAGCTGTTCGAAAGGCCGGAAGATGTGCCCGCTGAGTGTGTTGATAAGAGTTTTGATCATAGTGAATGGAGTGAAATAACGGTGCCGGGAAACTGGCAGCTGCAAGGTTTTGATAAACCTATATATACCAATGTGAAATATCCGTTTGCTGACACGCCTCCGTTGGTGCCACAGCACAATCCCACCGGTGTTTATCGCTGCCATTTTGATTTTTCCGCCAGTGAAGCGCAAACCACCATTACGTTTGACGGAGTGAATAGTGCCTTTCATTTGTGGTGTAACGGTCATTGGGTAGGATACTCGCAAGACTCAAGACTGGCGGCAGAGTTCGATTTGTCACACTTGCTTGTTGATGGTGACAACCAAATTACCGTGATGGTGTTGAGGTGGAGCGATGGCTCCTATCTCGAAGATCAGGACATGTGGTGGCTTAGCGGTATCTTTCGAGACGTCACCTTACTGAGTAAACCTGCCATTCATATTAAAGATGTCGAGGTAGTGACTGAGCTAGACGACAGTTACCGCGATGCCAGACTGAAGGTCGCGACGACCTTGTCAAAAAAGAATCTACCGCATGTGGTTAGAGTTAGTCTTTATGATGCTCAACAGCAGTTAGTCATTACTCAGGATACCAGTGCTGGAGTCGAGTTTGTCGACGAAAAAGGCCCATGGTGTGACAAAGTCAACCATAGCTTAAATATCAATGCCCCACAGTTATGGAGCGCAGAATCACCGACCCTGTATCGAGTGGTGATTAGTTTGTTGGATGAGCAGGGTAAGTTAGTGGACTGCGAAAGCTATGACGTTGGCTTTAGGCAGGTTGAGATCAGTCAGGGGCAGCTCAAGGTCAACGGGCAGCCGTTGTTGATTCGTGGTGTGAACCGCCATGAGCACCATCCTGAATTAGGTCATGTGATGACGCGTGAAGATATGCTTCGCGACATCAAGTTGCTTAAACAAAACAACTTCAATGCAGTGCGCACCGCTCATTACCCTAACCATCCGTTGTGGTACCAACTGTGTGATGAGTATGGTCTCTATTTAGTCGATGAAGCCAATATCGAAACTCACGGTCAGTTTCCTATGTGCCGCTTGTCTGACGATAGTGAGTGGCTCAATGCCTATATGCGTCGTATGACGCGTTTAGTCGAGCGTGACAAGAACCACCCATCAGTGATTATCTGGTCGTTAGGTAATGAGTCTGGCATCGGCAGCAACCATCATGCTATGTATCAATGGGTTAAGCAGCGTGATCCGTCACGACCAGTACAGTACGAAGGGGGCGGTGCAATGACCGCTGCGACAGATATTATCTGCCCTATGTATGCCCGTGTGGACTGGGATCTACCTGTTGTTGCTCACCAGCCACATGTGACACCGCGAGTAGGAATCAAAAAGTCCATCGCCTTACCTGACGAACAACGGCCTTTGATTCTGTGTGAATACGCTCATGCGATGGGCAACAGCTTAGGCAGTTTCAGTCATTATTGGAAGGCCTTTCGCGATCATCCTCGTCTGCAAGGGGGCTTTATCTGGGATTGGGTCGATCAGGGTTTGACTAAGGTTGATGAGCAGGGCAATCAATACTGGGCATACGGAGGTGACTTTGGTGATGAAATCAATGACCGCCAGTTCTGTATCAATGGTCTTATTTTCCCGGATCGAACCCTTCATCCGACGCTGTTCGAAGTGAAGAAAGCACAGCAGTTTTATCAGTTTAATCTAATCGATCAGGCACCGCTTACTCTGCGCATTAGCAGCGAAAAACTATTTACCTCCTCACTAGGAGAAACACTTCAATGGCAAGTGTTAGAGGATGGGGTTGTGGTTGATTGTGGTCAGATTGAGCTGGTGATTGACCGTCAGCAAAGCGTTGAACTGGTACTGGAAAACAGCGCTGCACGCGACAAAGCAGGCGCTCGTTATCACCTTAATCTTGATGTAGTGCTTAACCAGGCAACACCATGGGCGGAGGTTGGACATATCACGGCTAGTGAACAGTTTGAATTATCGGTCGACGCTCAGTTAGTACTACCAGACGCCAATCCAGCCTGGCTGGCTAATGTCTCTGATAGTCCTGAAAAGCTGTTGGTCTACAGTGATCTTTTTGCTATTGAGTTCGATAAGCAGCTCGGTGCTATCTGCAGTTGGAAAGTAAACGACAACGAAAAACTGACTCAGCCTGTTTTGGATAACTTCTATCGCGCCCCGTTAGACAATGATATTGGTACTAGCGAAGCGGATCGACTCGACCCCAACTCTTGGTTCGCTCGTTGGCAGGCTATTGGCTTGGCCTCTCTTGAGCGTCAATCGATTGATTTTGAATGGAGTGAAAACAAGGCAGGTGTGCAGGTTGTGGCTAAAGCGACCTATCTGCAAGCGGGTAAAGTTTTAATACTTTCTACCTGGCGCTATCAGATTTCGCAAAGTGGTGATGTTTCGATAGATGTCGATGTCGAGCTGGCTAATGGACTTCCCCCATTGCCAAGGATAGGTATGGAGCTGGCGCTGTATGACCATGGTGTGAGTGAACATCAGCAACCTGTGCGTTGGTTTGGTCGTGGTCCGCATGAGAACTATCCTGACAGAAAGCTTTCCGCCCATTTTGGCCGTTATCACTCTTCTGTAGAGCTGATGCATACCGACTACATTTTCCCGTCAGAGAATGGCTTACGTTGTGATGTTAGCCAAGCGCAGGTGGGGGAACTCTTTATACGAGGCAATTTCCATTTTGCGGTCAGTGAGTTTAGTCAGGAGAATCTGGCTACAGCCAAACACACCAATGAACTGGTCAAGCAAGATAGCATTTATGTCCGCCTTGATGGTTTCCATATGGGGGTTGGTGGTGATGATTCATGGACGCCAAGTGTCCATCAGCATTACCAGTTACTTGAAAAGCGTTATCGCTATCAGCTCACGCTAAGCTTTGTCATTTAAGGAGCGATTGATGAATCAGTTCGTACAACTACACAGTGATAATGTGTCACTGGTGATCAAACTTAGCCCTGCTCCAGAAGTGCTCTATTGGGGGATGTCTATTAATTGCTTAGATGCTCAGCAGTTTGATTCTCTGGCACAAAGTCAGTTGCGTGCGGTGCCTCAGGCACGTTTGGATCATGATGTTCCTTTAACTCTTTGTCCTGAGTTAGGGCGGGGCAGTTTTGGCTCTTCGGCGATTGAAGGGCATCGCAATGGTCTGGCGAGCATGCCTCGACTTGATTATCTCAGTCACACTCAATCTGGCAATGAGGTTGAGATTGTTTGTCAGGATGAGTTGGCCCAACTTATCTTAACAATCTGCCTTAAGCTCGATAGTACAGGGGTGTTGAGTAAACAGATGAGCCTGAGCAACGTCAGCCAACAGGAGTACACGTTAAACAAACTGGCGCTGACACTTCCGCTACCATTCAGAGCTTCGGAGTTGGAAAGTTATCATGGTCGCTGGAGTCGGGAGTTTCAGTCTCAGCGCCAGACCATCAACCACGGTTCCTGGTTGGTGGAAAACCGTCGAGGTCGCACTTCCCATGAATACTTTCCCGGTTGCCTGCTGGGTACAGTAGGGTTTTCTGATCAAGCCGGTGAAGTGTGGGGATTTCATTTAGCATGGAGTGGTAATCATCATTGGCGCGCAGATGTGAAAAGTGATGGCCGTCGATTACTGCAGGCAGGTGAGTGGCTTATTCCCGGGGAAGTGATTCTTAAACAAGGGCAGAGTTACACCACTCCAGAGCTTTTGGCTACCTATAGTCCAAAAGGTATCAATGGTATTCGCAAAGCAAACCATAGCTACGTTCGACAGCAGATTTTACCTTTTGAAAGTCACAAGTTGCGCCCCGTCCACCTTAACACGTGGGAAGGGATTTACTTCGACCATGACCCTGATTATATATGCCAAATGGCGACTCAGGCAGCTCAGATGGGGGTTGAACGTTTCATCATTGACGATGGCTGGTTTAAAGGCCGCAACAATGACAAGTCTTCATTGGGAGACTGGATATTGGATGCAAGCAAGTACCCAAATGGTCTGGAGCCAGTGATTGAACATGTTAACTCTTTGGGCATGGAGTTTGGTATTTGGGTTGAGCCAGAGATGGTTAACCCAGATTCTGACCTGTTTCGCCAGCATCCAGACTGGTTGCTTGGAGCCGAGGGGTATCAGCAGCCGACCGGGCGTTATCAATATGTCCTGAATCTGCAAAACAGTGACTGTTTTCAGTATTTATTTAACAGTCTGGATACCCTGCTCAGTGAGCATAACATTGGCTATGTTAAGTGGGACATGAACCGCGAGCTGGTTCAGGCGACTCATCAGGGGAGTGGAGCAGTACATGGTCAGACCAAAGCTCTGTATCGACTTATTGACCAGCTGGTTTCCGCTCATCCTAATGTTGAAATTGAGTCGTGTAGCTCAGGTGGTGGTCGGGTTGATTATGAAATCCTTAAACGAACCTGTCGTTTCTGGACATCCGACTGCAACGATGCACTTGAACGGCAAACTATCCAAAAGCACATGGGGATCTTTTTTCCACCCGAGGTGATGGGGGCGCATATCGGGCCGTCCCACAGCCATACCACAAGACGCTGTCATGATATTAACCTGCGCGGTCTGACAGCTCTCAATGGTCATATGGGGGTTGAACTTGACCCGGTTAAAGAGAGTGAACAAGAGAAACAGGCTTTTGCCAAGTATATTGCGTTGCATAAACAGTATCGAGAGCTGCTGCATAGCGGTGACAGTTTTTATCTCGACAGCAGTGACCAGACCCGTTTGGCCTATGGGGTGACAAAAGCTCAGCAAACCCTGATTACAGTATGTCAAAAAGCGATGCCAGACTATGCCCTGCCGGAACCTTTATTGATTGAACATTTGGAACCACAAAAGTGCTATATAGTTCGTCTGGTGGATTACCCCCAATCCAGCGCTCAGTTGATGAAAGAGGGTGAAACCTGGTGGCATGAGGGAGAGATTACACTCAAAGGTGAGTGGTTAGCCACAGTTGGTCTCAGTCTGCCTATCCTTGACCCTGAAGCTTGCTTATTGCTTAGCATTGAGGCGATATAAATAGTTAAGGGCGCATTGTGCGCCCTTAAACTTAACTCAAGGTGAAGCGTGTCCAGACTTTTGAACGCCAGCGCCTCGCCATGATTAAACCTCGGAACCACTCATCGAGTGCAATCGCCATCCAAGCACCGATAACACCAAAGCCATACCGAACAAGGCCGTACTGCTTAATGCCGTGCCAAACAGCAAGTGATCAAATAGGTAAGTCAGTACCGGAACTGCATAAAACAATACGCTGACTTTGTCCGAGCTCTCTTTGTTGACCATATACATCAGCAATAGCAAGGCTCCTACAGAGGCAACAATGCTCATCCAGAGAGCAGAGAAATCAGAGCCCGCAGGGCTAGAAAACTCCACTGTGAAGAGAACTGCAAGCCGAGCTTAACGATCACCGCACCACTACTCCACATCACCAGAAATAACACGGGTGCTATGGTATTGAGTTTAGTCATTGTGATTAACCTTATTGTTGATATGACAGAACGAGCAAGTGGCGGCCGCGCACCTTGCTGATCACTATATCTGGTCTTGAGCTGGATAAATGATCCGAAAAGACGCTTTTCTGTTCGTGAAGGTCGTAGTTGACAGTGATAGACAAAACAAAAAAGGGCACCACTAGGGTGCCCAAAAGGGGTTGTTATTATTATTTTAGGGTAACGGCAGGCGCGGCCTCTTGTAAGCGCTCTTGATCATTGAGTGACTTTTCGTATTGGCTGTACTTCCACCAAGCAAAACCTAGGAAGATAACAATGCCGCCAACGTTGTAGAAAATGATGGTCATGATGTCTGCGCCTGTTGGGAACGTTGACGCTAGGAAGCCCACAGTGAAGATACCGATCAGAATCGAAACCACGGCAATTCCTGTCATGCGTGAACCCATTTTGAAATCACGTTCTAGATGATCCAGTTTTAGGCGCAAGTTTAGGTAAGCCAGCATAATGAACAGCGGTGGGAGCATTGAAGCCGCTGCGGTCATATTGATCACCGTATTCATAAGATCCTGAGCTGTATTTGAGCCTAAGGTTGGGATAATCATTAGTGGGAATACGATGGCGTACTGTACCCAAGCTGCACGTGCTGGAACGCCATTTTCATTAAGCTCTACCGTTTTCTTACCAAAGATACCTTCAGGAATTTCTGAGAAGAAGATTTTTACAGGTGTTGCAGTCCACATTAGTAGAGAACCAAACATGGCTGTGAATGAAACCAAGCCCACGAAACGGTTCATCAGGATTTCAGGTAGGCCAAAGTAACTTGCTAGCCCTTCAAATACCTGAACTGAGCCACCTGTGTATTTTAGCTCTGAGCTAGAGACAAATACGTTGATGAGTACAGAAGAGACAGAGTAAAGCGCACCAATAAAGATACCTGCAATAATGATCACTTTTACAAAAGACTTAGAACCACCTTTAACGTCGTTGACGTAAACCGCGACAGACTCAGCACCGCCCGCAGCCATAAAGATCCATGTAGTAATGCCAAGGAATGCCCAACTGAAATCAGGGATCATTGCTTCAACAGTTACTGGGTCAGCCGGTTCTACGCCGCCAAGTAGCGCAGCGCCAGAAAGCAAGATGTACGAGATAGTCAGTAACAGCATTAATGATGAAGTGACGGAAGTAATTGGCCCCAGCATTTTTGCGCCGTTGGTAGACACATAAGTTGCGAACGCAAACAGGATCATACTGAGAGCAGTGGTCGCGAATGGTGTCAGAATGTACTCATAGCCGAGGAAAGCATAGGAAGCGTAGGCGATAACGCGTGGCAGTAGTGAGGTAAAGAAGAACAGGTTTACGAACCAGTAAGTGTAAGCAGAAATAAATGCCCAGCGACCACCGAGTGAGCTTTTTACCCAAGCATAAACCCCAGCTTCTGAATCTTTGTTGAGAGAAACGAACTCAGCGATGATTAAGCAGAAAGGGATGAAATAAAAGATGGTCGCTAAGAAGAACATTGGTGCCGATGCTAGACCGATTTCAATATTGTTGTTAATGACGTTGTTGAAACTGAATACGGCAGCGAAGGTTAAGGACAGCAAGCCAAACTTGCCTATGGTGTTACGTTTGGTATCAGACATTTGTTATATCTCCGAAGAGTCACGTGTTTGTAGGGTTTTATCGAGAGGCTGATGCGACAGGCATCGCCCCTCGTTGTTATTGGTATGAATGTCTTGGTTACTTGTTGAGGAAGTAGCCATCTTCGATGGTTACTTTCAGCACCACTTTGCGCACTCGGTTGTCACCTAAGAAACAATAGCCTTGGCTATTGTCAAAAATAGCCAACTGACCTGCGCTCAGTTCACGTACTTGCCCTTTACCTATCAGGTATTCACGATCCGTTTCATCGCTATACGCCTCAAGCTGTTGTAGCTGAGACTTATCCGCAAATTCTACTGATTCTTTGCCTTCCAGATAGTAGTGCACATCAAAGTAGCGGCGGTTACCGATAAAAGTGTCATTGTTCAGTGAAATGCCATCTTCAATCATGTACACCAGTGAGTCGCCAATGGAGTGCATTACGCCATCTTTGATGTTGACGCAGTTTTCAATCGCCTCAACACAGCGGTTCCATTTACGACCATTGCGGTACACTTGTTTGAATTGCTCTAAGCTTTCTAACACGATCATGGGTTATGCCTCGTTTATATCAGTTGTTGTGACACGCTTGTTCTTAAAGAAGGCGTCACCAAAGTTGTGTGCAGCCAGTGCTTGGGCGTTACAGTCACCCGCTTGCAGTGGCATTAGTGTCAGGCCATAGCAAAACTCATCCATGTAGACACGGTATGAATCGAGCACTTCACTGCCCCAAGAATTGGAACCAAGTCCCATCAATTTGTGGTCGAGATTCAGAGTGATGTAACCACTTTTCTCAAGCTCAATTGTGTGCTGAGCTTGATGTAGATTTTGGTTGGTGTAGAACCAAGCGCTGAAGTTGATCTCTTGCTGAGGCTTTACTAACAAACCGGTGCCATTGCGATTAGTCAAAGCTGCCCAGCGAACGTTTTGACGGTTGCCGTTATTTTGAGGGAATGGGTAGTTCTCAAACATATCAGCGACGGTTGTCTGGTAAACATCAATCATGTTGGCTTGCTTGCTGTCTTGGTAGTTTTCTTCTGGGCCACGACCATAGTATTTGACCTGTTCGAACTCACCATTGAGCCCAAGATCTAAACCGATCACAGGAATGACATGCGGGTAATTGCCATAGCGTTCGCCGCTCAGTTCTAGGTTGAGTTGTCCTTCAGCGTTGATCTGGTAGCGGTAGCTACAACGCATCCCGAAATCGAATACTGGTGGCGCGATGATACTGGTCGTGGTGATTTCGACTTTGCCATCAATCAGCTCAACATTGAGGGTGCGGAAGTGCTCTTGCATGATTTGAAGGTGGGCAGGTTGCCACAATCCTTCATGCTCTTGCTTGTGGTTGTCGATCATTGGTTTGAAGAAGTTGAGCTTCGGTTCAGATTTGATCAGCTCCTCACCATTGACCAACCACGAGGTTAGCTTGCCATTGACTTTCGAGAAGTTAATTGCAAAGTTATGGCCCTCAATCAAATAACCAAGACGGCTCTCCTCGATATTTAATCTGGTTGCGTTGGCGTTACTATAAGTTGTAGTGGTTGCCGTATTTGCTTTGATTGGGTATTGGTAAACCGCAATATCGTGGTTAGCCGCGCTGTAGAGAGTGCAGCTATCTTTACGCACGGTAAAGTTGACGAAGACTTCACGTTGATCCAATTCAGGGATCGCAATCTCAATGTCTCGTTCAGAGTTGGCGGCTAAGTCAGCTACTTTGAATTGAACGGTGCGTAAAGTCTCACCTTCGGCGCGAATATCTGCGGTAATGGTGTAATCGTTGATGTCTGAGAACCACAGCTTGTTTTCAATGGTAAACTTACCCATTTGTGGGTCGATAGCGCGGATTTTTACTGGCGCGATCACCTGCTTGTACTCTTTTAAGCCTGGGCCTGGAGTTTGGTCAGGGTAGATCAAACCATCCATACAGAAGTTGTAGTTGTTAGGGTAGTCGCCATAGTCACCACCGTATTTGTAGAAAGACTTACCTTTCTCATCGTGGGCTAAAATGCCATGGTCACACCATTCCCAAACATAATGACCTTGGATGTGATCATGTTTGTAGAACACATTTTGATATTCAGTCAGACCACCTGGGCCATTACCCATAGCGTGGGCGTATTCACAGATGATGCGCGGTTTTTCGTGCGGGAACTCGCCGAAATAGTTCATCAATTGTGCACGTGAGTACATGGTTGAAATGACATCAACAACCTCCGCGTCACGGTCTTCTTCATAGTGGACGAGGCGAGTGTCATCAATCGCTTTGGTTGCCGCGCACATCGCGCGGATGTTACAGCCGTAGCCTGATTCGTTGCCCATCGACCACATGATGATGGATGGATGGTTTTTTTGTGCGTGGATGTGGCGTTCGGCGCGCTCGACAAACACAGCTTCCCACGCGGCATCATTCGTGATTCGGCTCAAATCTCCCACGTTGGCAAAACCATGAGTTTCTACATCGGTTTCCGCCATAACGAACAGACCATAGATATCACACAGTTCATAGAAGCGAGGGTCATTAGGGTAGTGAGCTGTACGCACAGAGTTAATATTGTGTTGCTTCATCAACACGATGTCTTTCTCGACGCGATCCATTCCCACAGCGCGACCCTTTAGATGATCGTTGTCGTGACGGTTAACCCCGTGGAGCATTACATATTGATTGTTGATGTAAAACAGGCCATCACGCACCTTAATGTCACGGAAGCCAACTCGTTGTGGGATCACTTCCAAGATGTTGCCTTGATTATCACGCAGAGTGATCAGAAGTTGATAAAGGTAAGGATTTTCAGCGGTCCAGTGAACTGGATGGGTCATTTCGATGTTAAAGCGAGCCTGAGCAGATTGGTCGATAGTCAGGTTACTGCATGAGCCTTGAGCAATAACCTGACCTTTATCCATCAGAGCGTAGTCTAGTGAGTAGCCATGCGCTTGCTGGTTACTAAGGTTCTCAAGTTCCACCTGACAAGAGAGCGTTGCTGCGACGTAGTCGTCGGCAAAGTCAGTGCGGACGGTAAAATCTTGCACATGGGTTTGTGGTCTACCCACAAGGTAAACATCACGGAAGATGCCGGCGGTCCACCACATATCCTGATCTTCGATGTAGGTAGAGTCAGCCCACTGCATCACGCGCACTGACAGAAGGTTATCGCCTTGTACTACGTATTTTGAAATGTCGAATTCGGCGGTAAGTCTGCTCCCTTTGCTAAAACCGACATATTGACCATTTACATAGACTTCAAAGTAGGTTTCCACACCATCAAATTTGATGATGGTTTGTTGATCATTCCAACTCTCGCTCAGAGTGAAATTACGCTGATAAGCGCCAGTTGGGTTATCGCTTGGCACAAAAGGAACATCAATTGGGAAAGGAAAACCTTCATCAGTGTATTGAAGATCGCCATGGCCTTCCATTTGCCACATATTTGGAACCGTAATCTGGCCCCACTGTTCCATCTTGTCAGTGTAAAACTCCTCAGGAACCAAGAGCGGGTTTGTGAAGTAGTTAAAACGCCACTGTCCGCTTAGCAGCATAAAGTGGTTGCTGAGCTCGCGTTGAAAAGTTTGTGCGCTGTTGACGGAATCGTATGAGAAAAAATAGGCACGTGGTGCCATGCGGTTCTCATGTAGGTGTAGGAAGTTTTCCCAATTGTTCACGATTGCTCTCCCTCGGCTTAAAGCGTCTGATGACTGCCGACGTTCTGTTAAAAAATGCTCAGTGAGCTTATGGGAAAGATTTTAGTAAAACTTTTACTAAAATAAATTGGTGAAAACGTTTTACTTTAACTGGATCACGATTTATTCGAGTCGGTAGGTGAAAGCTGTGATCACGATTAAAGAATAATGTTTAACCACATCTTATTGCTGGGTGAGGGGGGAGTAGCTGCATGGGTTTGAGTTTTAAATAATAAAAAAGGCACTTAAATTCAGTGCCTTAGAGATGCTGTTTGATTGATTTTATTTGAATCGTTGTTCAAGATGCGGAGTGAGAATGGCTAGCCACTGCTCTGGAGTCATTGAGTGGTGCCTCTTAGTTTTAGCTTGCTCGGAACATAAACCTGTAATGGTAGGGCGCGACCATCACGAACTTTTTCAATGAGAAGGTTAACGCCTTGAATGCCCATCATCTCTGAGTGAATTCGCACCGTAGACAGGGATGGGAACGTAAACTTTGCGGTAGGAATATCGTTCACACTAATAAGCGAAATGTCTTCAGGGATATTAAGCCCGTGCTCATGAATGGCTCTTAACACCCCAATCGCAATTGAATCCGAGGCAATAAATAACGCTCTAGGGAAGTCCGGTTTTGCCAGCATTTCTTTAGCAAGCTTATAGCCAGATGAGCTGGTGAACTCGCCACGATAGATATCATCAAGTGACACTACGCCTTTAAGTTGCCCATATTCAGCGAAGGCAATTTCACGAATGTCGGCACAATTGGGTTTATCCTGCCCCCCAATAAAACCAATACGTTTAAAGCCCTGGTCGATGAAAAAATCGGTGATTTGTTTGCTGATTCGTTTGAGGTCAATGTCGACAGAATCGAATTCAGAGTCACAGTCACTGAAGTCGACATAGCAAATATTGTCAGTCATCTTAGTCAACTGGGCTAAGGTGTTCGGATTGCTTCGTCCAACCAAAAGAACACCCGTTATCTTATTGCTTGCTGCGACAATTTCATTGTTATAACAATTTGTTAGCTCAATGTTTAGTTTATCGCATTGAGTTTCGATGCCGTGGCGGATAGAAAGGTAATAGGGGTCGTTGACTTCCGCTTCCTGAGGGTAGTTGTATACCGCCATAAAGTGATGATTTTGTTTTCTAGCTAGCGCCGCTTTCTTGGAGCTACTGGTTTTATACTCTAGCTTTTCTGCGATCTCAAAAATGCGGTGCTTAGTCTCTTCCTTAACACTTAATGTTGGATCGTCGTTAAGTACCCTTGATACGGTAGCTAAGGAAACCCCCGCTTCCGTCGCAATATCTTTCAATGTTGCCATTAATTATTACGTCCCTTTATTACTTGTTGCGCTTACGTAGGCAATCTAACTATGCCAAGTATTGTAAACAATCACACCGATCAAGTACCGATTTTTAGTAAAAAATAGCAAACATTATTATCTATTCGAATGCTGAATGGAAAAAGCTTCAACGGTAATCTGTTTACTAAGGCCAATCGGTCATCAACTTTGATTAACTAAACCATTTATCACACTAATCTTGAAGGTCATTTATGGCTAATTTTATGGAAACGTTTACATAACGCGAAATTGATCACGGATCTTGGACGTCGTTGATTGATAGACTTTTGCCATCGAAGAGATTTGAGCATGGTATTGCTCACCGATTGATGGAGATCGAATAGTGAAAGTTCTTGTTACCGGCGGTATGGGATACATAGGCAGTCATACTTGTGTGCAGATGATTGAAGCAGGTATTGAACCCATTATTGTAGATAATCTTTGCAACGCCAAAGAAGAGGTGCTTACTCGTATCGATGCTCTGACTGGTAAAACACCGACGTTTTATCTGGGTGACATCCGTGATGAAGCATTTCTCGATTCTGTATTTTCGAAACATGACATCACGTCGGTGATCCACTTTGCTGGGCTAAAAGCGGTTGGTGAATCTGTTGAAAAGCCCCTCGAATACTATGACAACAATGTTAATGGCACAGTGGTTCTTGCTCGTTCGATGCGTAAAGCGGGTGTCAAAAGCCTTGTTTTCAGCTCTTCTGCCACTGTTTATGGCGATCCTCAACAAGTTCCTATCACCGAAGAGTCGCCAACTGGAGCGACGACAAACCCTTATGGTCGCAGCAAATATATGGTTGAACAGTGCCTCAGTGATCTGTTTGCTGCTGAGCAGGACTGGAGCATCACGTTGTTACGCTACTTTAATCCTGTTGGAGCACACCCTTCTGGAACGATGGGGGAAGATCCCCAAGGTATTCCAAATAACTTGATGCCATTCATTGCTCAGGTTGCTGTTGGGAGACGTGAGCGCTTGTCTATTTTTGGTGACGATTATCCTACACAAGATGGTACCGGTATCCGCGACTATATACATGTCATGGATCTCGCTGACGGGCATATCGCGGCACTGAACTCTGTGGGGAGTCAACATGGTTTGCATGTCTACAACCTAGGCACGGGGAAAGGATCGAGTGTATTGCAGATGGTGGAGGCGTTTAGTCGTGCCTGTGGACATGCCGTTCCTTACCAAATATGCCCTCGTAGAGCTGGTGATATTGCTGAGTGCTGGGCAAGCACTGAAAAGGCTGAAAAAGAGTTGGGATGGCGCGCGCTGCGCAGTATCGATGAAATGACAGCTGATACTTGGAATTGGCAGTCAAACAACCCTCAGGGTTATTCCGCCTAACACCATATTTGATTTGAAAATAGTTTAAGTAGTTGAGTAAGTACGATGTCGAAGATTGAGTTTAACCCTGTGGATCATCCACACCGCCGATTCAACCCATTAACTGGGCAGTGGATTCTTGTATCGCCACATCGAGCTAAGCGACCTTGGAGTGGCGCTGATGAGAAAGCGGCTGTAGATGAACTACCTGAATATCAAGCAGATTGTTTTCTATGTCCAACAAACCAACGTATTTCGGGGGATGTGAACCCAGATTATCAGGGCACTTATGTGTTTAGTAATGACTTTGCTGCATTAATGCCAGATTCACCAGATGCACCTGAATCAGACAATCCATTGTTCAAAACACAAGGCGTTCGAGGGCTGAGTCGAGTTATCTGTTTTTCTCCTGATCACAGCAAAACCTTGCCAGAACTCTCTGTGACTCAGATCCGCGGTGTGATAGATACTTGGAACCGTCAGATCGAAGAGTTAGGTGAGCACTACATCTGGGTTCAGGCATTCGAAAATAAGGGGGAAACCATGGGCTGCTCTCAGCCTCACCCACACGGTCAGATTTGGGCGAACAGTTTCCTACCGAATGAAATCGAACGCAAAGAGCAGAATCTTAAAGCCTACTACCAACAACACGGCAGCAATTTGCTGGTGGACTATGTGAATGCTGAATTGAAAGACGGTTCACGAGTTGTGGTGGAAACCGAGCATTGGGTAGCTTTGGTGCCATATTGGGCGGCATGGCCATTTGAAACACTGTTACTGCCTAAAACGCATATTCGCCGTATGAGTGAATTGACTGACGAACAACGCGATGATCTTGCCGTGGCGATCAAGAAGTTGACCAGCCGTTATGACAACTTGTTCCAATGCTCATTCCCTTACTCAATGGGCTGGCATTATGCCCCCTTCTTTGAACAGGGGACGGATATTGAACATTGGCAGCTTCATGCACTGTTCTATCCACCACTTTTGCGCAGTGCCACAGTACGAAAATTTATGGTTGGTTACGAAATGTTGGCCGAAAGCCAACGTGATCTCACCGCAGAACAAGCTGCGCAACGTCTTCGTGACTTGAGTGATGTTCATTACAAAGAGCAGAAGTAACCAACCATTTTAGCCAGCAATGCGGTGCAAGCGCTGGCATGAAAAATTTAACAGAATTCTAGAGGGCTTTATGTCAGAACTAATCAACAGTGTGAAAGCATCATTTAGCCAAGTACTTGGCTACGCAGCGAGCCATATCATTCAGGCTCCAGGGCGCGTCAATCTTATTGGTGAACACACCGACTACAACGATGGTTTTGTATTGCCATGTGCGATCGACTATCAAACGGTCGTTGCTGCGGCGAAACGTAACGATAGTATTGTGCGAGTTGTTGCCGTTGATTACGAAAACCAAACCGATGAGTTTGATATCACCCAAGAGATCACTTTTGTTAAGGATAAAATGTGGGCCAACTACATCCGCGGTGTGGTCAAGTGCTTGCTCGCCCGAGGCTATGAGTTTGGCGGTGCAGATATTTCTGTGAGTGGTAACGTACCGCAAGGCGCGGGCTTGAGTTCTTCTGCTGCGCTAGAAGTCGTGATAGGTCAAACTTTTAAAGTGCTTTATCAGCTAGAGATTTCTCAGGCGGAGATTGCGCTCAATGGTCAACAGGCAGAAAATGAATTTGTTGGCTGTAATTGCGGCATTATGGATCAGATGATTTCCGCTGAAGGCAAAGAAAATCATGCAATGTTGCTAGATTGTCGAAGCTTGGAAACCGAATCTGTCTCTATGCCTGCTGATATGTCCGTCGTGATCATCAACTCCAATAAAAAACGCGGTCTGGTGGACAGTGAGTACAACACTCGCCGTCAACAATGCGAGCAAGCGGCCAGTCTCTTTGGTGTTAAAGCGTTACGTGATGTCACTATGACTGAGTTTGAAGCGAAAGCAGATCTACTTGATGAAGTGGTCGCCAAGCGTGCTCGTCACGTAATCACCGAAAATGAGCGAACACTTGCAGCCGCTCAAGCATTGCGTGCAAACGATCTCAAGCGTATGGGGCAGTTAATGGCACAATCGCACATTTCTATGCGTGACGATTTTGAAATTACCGTCAAAGAGATTGACACCTTAGTGGATATTGTTAAAGCGGTTATTGGCGAGCAAGGCGGTGTACGTATGACGGGGGGCGGCTTTGGTGGTTGTATTGTTGCAGTAATGCCGCCTGAACTTGTCGAGCCAGTCAAAGCAGCTGTTGCTGAGCAATATCAAGTCGCAACCGGATTAAAAGAGTCTATCTACGTTTGTCAGGCCAAAGATGGCGCCGGCCTGATTGAAATGTGCTAAGGACTGTTGATGGAAAATTCTCTCTTTCGCACCATGACTGAGCAGCTTGCCTATGACGGTCAGCCCGCTCAGTTATTTGAATTAACCAATGTGAGTGGGGTTCGCATTGTGTTGATGGACATCGGAGCAACATGGCTCAGTTGTCGTTTGCCTTTGGCGTGTGGTGAGCTACGTGAAGTTTTGTTAGGTGTAGGGACCATGGCAGACTTTGAGCGTCAGCCTAGTTACATGGGGGTAACGGTTGGCCGCTATGCGAACCGCATTGCCAATGGGCTTTTTACGCTTGATGGGCAGTCATATCAGTTGTCTGTGAACCAGGCTGGTAACTGCTTGCATGGTGGCACCTCGGGTTTTGATAAGCGGCGCTGGCAAGTGGTCGAACAGCAAACCAATACCATTATTTTTGGCTTGAGTTCAGCCGATGGGGATCAAGGTTTCCCTGGGAATCTTGATGTTCAACTGCGCTATCAGCTCCATGATGATGGACGATTCGATATTGAATACATCGCTCATTGTGACAAAGCGACGCCGATAAATTTGACCAATCATGCTTATTTTAATCTCAATGGTACTGAGAGTGAGTTGGATGCCCGTTCACATCAACTGCAAATCGAAGCAGATTACTACTTGCCGACGAATGAGAATGGTATCCCACTTGACGATTTGGTCAGTGTCCAAGGTACTGGTTTTGATTTCCGTAGAGTCAAAAGTGTCGCTCAAGACTTATTAGCGGATGAACAACAACAAGCCGCTAAGGGATATGATCACAGCTACTGGTTTGATCCACAACGTGATACCAGTGTGCCTGTAGCGACGTTGACCAGTCAGGATCAGCAAGTGTCTCTTTCGGTGATAACTGACAAACCCGCGATGCAACTCTATTGCGGCAATTGGTTAGCGGGTACGCCAGCGAGAGCGGGAAAAGAGTATGCAGATTATGCGGGATTAGCCCTAGAAACGCAGTTTTTGCCGGACTCGCCCAATCACCCACAATGGCCGCAGTCAGGTGTAATTCTACGTCCGGGAGAGGAATATCGTTATCAAACGACATTCCAATTTTCCCGCTCGCGATAATCGCCAGATTGAAAAAGCCAGTCACACGACTGGCTTTTTATTATTTAAGGAAGCGTCAGCTACGCCGTTTAGAATCCTTCATGCTGGTCAATTGCAACGCGAGCTTCACTCATCGAGCAACCTGTTTCTTGCACGAGTTGACTAACGGTCATGGCGGGATTGCTGAGCAGTATTTGAGACAAATCGACGTCAGGTTCGGGCAAGGATTTGCCAATCGCTGCAACTATCCACTGTTGATCCTCATCTTTTAGAGTTTCTATCAATGAGCGCAATTGCTGTTCGTGTCCGCTCAACTGCCAATGCCTTGAACGTCGAATTCGCTTTAACTGACAACCATGCTGGTTGGCACACTTGATCACCGCTGTTTTGTCAGCAACTCGGTGGACGAAACTGTTGAGAGTGATGGACAACATGCCTTAGAGTTCCTCAAACCAATGTTGGACAAAATCGATGAAGGCTGACAGCTTGGTGCTACGACGAAGCTGAGGAGGGAAGATCAGGTAGATGTTGCTTTGAGTCATTACATAGTCAGGTAAGACTTGCAACAGTTTGCCGCTATCCAGCGCGGGCTTGACTAAATAACAGGGCATCTTGATCACACCTTTGCCTTTCAACGCCGCATCAAGCAGTAGAAGGTTATCGTTGATGAGCATATCGCCATCTGTTGCCACTTCAATCATCTGATTATCGTTTGTGGAAAATGGCCATTTACGTAGATTTGGATCAGATAAACAGTTGTGTTTAGTGAGATCTTGCGGATGAGTCGGGATGCCGTTTTGAGCCAAATAGTCTGGTGAGGCACAGCAAATGTGTTGGTACGGCATCAGTTTTTTCGCCACCATATTCTCTGGTGGGGTATTGGTCGCACGGATGGCTAGGTCGAAGTTGCTTTTGGTGAGGTCTTCTCTGGTATAGCCAATGTCTAAGTCAAATTCGATGTCAGGGTGCAGCAGTTGAAATTGATGGCAAATCTCGATCAGAAAGCGGTGGCTGAAAATGGTGGGGGCGGTAATTCGTAGCAGTCCGCCGACGGTACTCTTGGTGTGATCGAGTTCCTTTTCTAACTCAAGGATTGACGCATTGATACCTTGCATTTTTGCTAGAATCTTTTCCCCTGCGGCTGTTAAGCGAACACTGCGCGTAGAGCGGATTAATAAGCTGGTTTCTAGCTCCTGCTCTAGCTGGAGTATTTGCGATGAGAGATAGCTCCTCGAAATGCCGAGATTATCTGCGGCTTTAGAAAAGCTAAGTTGTTTGGCTACCTCGCCAAATAGTGCGTAGCGCTCGAAACGCTTGTGCATTTTATGCATCAACACAAACCTATAATTCGAAATCTGCTGTTGATTATATCGTTCAATATAGAAAATTAAAGTAAGTTAATTGTGCGTTATACCGAATTATCTTTTCGTCTTTATGGTCTTAATCGTCCTGCTGGCTGGCAGTATACTGAATCCAGAACAGCGCAAGTATCGCTGATAAATTGCATCTTTCAGGGGACAAATATGAACAAGTCACACCCGGTTTTTTCACCGATGATCCAAGGTTACTGGCGCATGGCAGAGTGGGGTATGAATACTCAGCAACAGCATGCGTTTGTACAGCAACATCTTGAGTTGGGTATCACCACGGTTGATCATGCTCCAGTGTATGGACCAGACTCTGCATGTGAGAAAATGTTTGGTCAGGTGCTGGCACTCGATAGTCGCTTGCGTGACCAGATTCAGATCGTTTCAAAATGTGGTATTTACCGTGGCGAAGGCAAGCAGGTCAATCACTACAACAGTAGCAAGGCTGCGATTATCGAATCGACTGAACAATCTCTTCGCCGTTTGAATACTGATCATCTCGACGTCTTGCTATTGCACCGTCCAGATCTGCTGATGGATGCCGATGAAGCCGCCGAAGCGTTCGCACAGTTAAACAGTGCTGGTAAAGTAAAGCATTTTGGTGTGTCTAACTTTACCCCAGCTCAGTTCGCGTTACTTCAATCTCGCCTTGATGTACCACTTATCACCAATCAGATTGAAATTAATCCGGTGAACTTACAAGTGACGGAAGATGGTACGCTGGAGCAGTTACAAAAGCAGCGAGTTCAGCCGATGGCTTGGTCATGTCTTGCTGGTGGTCGAATATTTAGCGATAGCAGTGAACAGGCATGCCGTCTACGTGACACATTATCTGAAGTTGGCCAAGAAATTGGAGCCGACTGTATTGACCAAGTCATTTTTGCTTGGGTGATGAGAATGCCTGCGCGCCCAGTTCCTATCATTGGTAGCGGTAACATCCAGCGCGTGAAGACAGCGGTCGGCGCATTACAGCTGGAGTTGACACATGAACAGTGGTACCGCATCTGGGTTGCATCGAAAGGTCATGGTGTCGCGTAACTACCTGAATCAAAAGAGGGCTCTAGTTTGAGCCCCCCTAAATACCGTTACGCTTGTTGGCTACTTGGCAATTTTTGCAACCGAGTTACGACGTACTAACATTGGTGTAAACATGATGGCTTCGTTGTTAGTTGCTTCTTGTTTGGCGAGATTTAATGCTAGTCGCGCAGCGCGCTCTGCCATCATAGCGATAGGGTAACGAATCGTCGTCAATCGAGGGCTGATGTAACGAGCAATCAGACCGTCATCGAATCCCATCATAGAGATTTGATCTGGCACTTTGATGCCATTTTCATCGAGTACAGACAGTGCTCCCGCAGCCATGTAATCGTTATAGGCGACCACACCAGTGATATCGAGTGATTTGGTGAGTAAGGTGGTCATAGCAACTTCCCCACCATCGTTGTTTGGCTCACCACGTTCGATATAGCTGCTAGGCAGTTCAATATTGTTGTCTTTTAGCGCCGCGAGATACCCTGCAACTCGTTGCGAAGAGTCTTCTATTTCGTGAGCTGACGCTACACAAGCAATTTTAGTGTGTCCATGACGGATCAGGTATTCAGTCGCTAGATAAGCCCCTTTGAAGTTATCGAGTGCGATGCAGCGTTCCGCAATTTCTTCAATAAATCGGTTTATGAGCACCAGACCTTTGACTTCTTTCGCGTAGCCGATGAGCTCTTGATCAGATAAGCCTTTTGAGTGGATGACCAGAGCCTCACAGCGATTGTTGATAAGCAGTTCAATCGCTTTGCGTTCTTCTTCAGCATCATGGTAACCATTTCCGATCAGTATATGTTTACCATGCTCGTGAGCGACATTGTCCACTGCTTTGACGAGGGCTCCGAAAAAGGGATCGGACACATCACCAACCAATACGCCAACGGTATTGCTGCTCTGGCTAACAAGCGCTTTGGCGGCGGCATTGGGTCGGTAGCCTAGTTTTGCCATCGCTTTTGAGACCGATTCTATCGATGCTTTGCTCGCTTTAGGAGACTTATTGATCACTCTGGATACTGTAGCAATCGATACGCCAGCTTCCTTGGCGACATCTTTTATGGTTGCCATATTTGACCTCGAAAAATACGAATGGAGTTATTTAACCTTGTTGATGTAAATAAGGCAAATACTGTTATGAATACATTTTTAAATTGAGATCTTTACCACTTGCAATATAAGTGATTGCTGATAGTGTAAACGTTGTCTTTTAGTAAAATTTTACCAGTATCTTAACATGGAAAAAGTCGCTTATTCAGATTTCGCTAAATTGGAAATTCGTACAGGAAAAATCATTGAGGTTGTCCGCCATGAGAACGCGGATAAGCTATACATTGTGCAAATTGATGTTGGTGATAAAACACTACAAACTGTGACCAGCCTTGTGCCTTATTACACAGAACAACAGCTGATGGGGAAAGAGGTGGTTGTGCTGTGCAATCTGGAAAAAGCCAAGATGCGCGGTGAAACATCAGAGTGCATGCTGCTGTGTGCAGAAACAGATGATGAATCGGAAAGTGTACTGCTGACTCCTGAGCGTTCGATGCCAGCTGGTATTCGTATTGTCTAAAGGTAGACACCAAGCTCGAAGGCTTGGTGATCCATTTAACTTATCTCTTTTTGGCTGAGGGTTTTCAGGCTCTTACTTCAGCCACCAGAGCATCAATTTGCTTGTGGTGCTCTGGTTTTACTCCTGCTAGGTTGCCATATTTTGGTTCATGGCGATCATTTTCGAGCGGAAAATGCCAGCCTATCGTTTGCTCAATAAACTGTTTGGCAAACTGTTCCGATATTTCTAGACACCCAACGAGAACAGTATCCACATAAGTTTGCATTATTGGACTGAGTGTACAAGGTGGCTCAGGATTGTCTTTGATGTAAACCCAAACTTGATCGTTGTCGCTAAGTGGCAACTGTGACTCAACTTGATTCACTTGGACTCGAACGCGATGGTAGCCTCGTTCACGAATATCGAATTCTTTAAGACCGCATTCACTTACTTCGAGTAAAACACCATTAACGTACCCGTGTCCTTTATCGACCACCAAGGGTGAGAGCGTATAACTCTCATCCACTTTGCCCCAATAGCGTTTAAACCCCTCTACGGTTGCGGTGGTTGCCGCCGAAGTTTGCCCTGTTAATTGGCGTGATGCGGAATTCATCAGACTGCCATAACCGAAGATATAGTTTGCCACTGTTGTCACCTCATCTTGGATGTGAAATAGGAGTATTCGTTAAACTAACCAGTTTCACTGAGAATTGAAAGTCGTTCATATCGTATCTATCGTGTCTTTTTGACATTTTTAAATTGGGTTAATTTGACTTCTTTTTTGGCTTGTTAATATCACTAAGCCTTTGAGATAAAAGAGTTACAAGGGTTGGAACATTTCTTGCGATAGCCTAGGAAGATTTCAGTTTTTTATAACTTTTAGGAGTCACTTAGTGCTCAATATTACTGATAAAAAAGTAGAAGAAGCGATCCCAGCCGTTTTACGTTTAGGTTTTAGACCTTTCTTCCTATTAGGATCCATCTACGCGGTTATTGCTATTGGCTTATGGGTTTGGATGTTCCAAAGCGGACAACCCGCGATGCTTCAAGTGCCTGCATTATGGTGGCACGTTCATGAGATGTTGTTTGGTTTTGCCATGGCGATTGTGGCTGGATTTGTCTTAACCGCGGTTCAGAACTGGACGGGAATTAATGGTACAAAGCATCACCGTTTAGCTGCGATAGTGGCACTGTGGTTGTTGCCGCGATTGTTGCTATGGACTCCAACGCCGCTTTGGCTGGTTTCTAGCCTTGAAGCCTTGTTTTTAGCTTTTGTCGCCTACGAAGTCGGCAGCCGAGTCGTCAAAGCGAAAGGGTGGCGTAATCTGTTTTTTATTCCGTTATTTTTGTTGGCTATCGTGGCTAATTTTGCCAGTTATGCGGCGGTAAAAGGTATGCCGCCATTTCCTGCTTCAGCGGTTTGGCAGGCGATGCTTTGGTGGTTTACTTTGCTGCTCTCTGTTATGGGCAGCCGTGTTATCCCATTTTTTACCGCTCGTCGTTTTAACTTTGAAAAACCTCAGCCAATAGTCTGGTTGGACTGGTTAGCAAACCTACCTCTGATCGGCTTATTTATATTAAGTTTTTTCCCGATGACCTTTGCTCAACTTGGTCAACCATTGATGTTGTTAGCCGGTGTGGCGCATCTGATCCGAATCATACGCTGGAAACCGTGGCTTACTTTGAGCGAACCTTTGGTTTGGTCACTGCATGCTACTTACCTGTGCATCCCAGTGAGCTTGCTATTACGTGGTTTGCTGGATAATCCATTTGCCAGCCACAACATGTTGCATTTATTTGCGATTGGGGCCATTGGCGGTGTGATTTTGGCGATGATCGCTCGCGTGACAATGGGGCATACTGGTCGTGCGATTTACCAAGGTCCAAATATGAACCTAGCTTTCGGTGCTTTGGTATTGGCTGCAATTGTACGTGGGATAGGGGTGGCGTTCTTCCCTCAGTATCTGATTTCTGCGCTAAACATCAGTGCAGCGTTGTGGATATTCGCTTTTGTCATGTATGTCGGTCTGTTTGGAAAAATGCTAGTCACCCCAAGGGTCGATGGTCATCCTGGTTGATCGCCAGTTTTGATTAGAGCTAAAAAGGCTTGGTGTCGTAACCAAGCCTTTTAATGATAAATTGCCTTACTTAGGTGGTTAGCCAGCTTCAGACAGGCTGATCACCTGCTGAGGTTGTTTCCCTGAAATGTACTTGGTGACAGCTTCAATCTCGTCCTGATTGAGGTAGAGACCAAGTTTGGTTCGACGCCACAGCAGATCATCGGCTGTGAGAGCCATTTCATGTTCAATTAGATAATCAATCTCTTGCTGATAAACGCCTTGCGCAGAGTCAGAGAACGGGACACCCATACCTTCAATACTTGTTACCCCTTGAAGTAGCTTCCACGTATAAGTACCAAACTGAGTGACATAGCGCAGTAGCAACGCTTGTGATAGCCAAGGGTACTGAGCATGGATCGTTGCAGCCAGTTGTTCTCTGGTGCAGCTAAAGTTACCACCTGGCAGGGCGTGGTTGGCTGTCCATGGTGTCCCCATATTAGGTAAATATGGGGCGAGCTTTGCCAATGCCGCTTCACCAAGTTTACGGTATGTGGTTAATTTTCCGCCAAAAATTGATAGCAGAGGAGCTTGATCGTACTCAGATTCAAGTTCCAGAGTGTAGTCTCGGGTGATGGCTTGTGGAGAGTCAGATTCATCATCACAAAGAGGTCGCACGCCACTATAACTCCAGATGACATCCTCACGTGAAAGTTGCTGGACAAAGTGCTGATTGACGATATCGATCAGATAATCCACCTCTTGATCTGAGATCGCCACTTCTCTTGGATCTCCTTTATATTCAACATCGGTCGTACCTATTATCGAAAACTGATCCAAATAAGGGATCATAAACACGATTCGATGATCTTTGTTTTGCAGGATATATGCTTGTGGCTCATCGTGAATGCGAGGAATCACAATATGAGATCCTTTGATTAGACGTATATTACGTGGTGAAAGGTTTTCTAACCCTTGATCAAAGAACTGCTTGACCCAAGGCCCTGCGGCGTTCACTAGCGCTTTCGATTTACGCTCAAAGGTTTCTCCTGTCATGACATCGCGAATGGTCACGCGCCAGATATCGCCTTCGCGTATTGCGCCTTCTACATGGCAGTAGTTACGAATTTCAGCATTATTTTCTTTTGCAGCCAACACGTTTAGCAATACTAATCGCGCATCATCTACCCAACAATCAGAGTACTCGAAGCCTTTTTTCATTTCCGGTTTGAGCAAGCCAGATTGAGCCAAGTCGATGCTTTCACTTGCCGGCAGCGTCGTTCTTTTGCCTAGGTTGTCGTAGAGGAATAAACCGCAGCGAATCATCCATGCTGGACGTAAGAAAGGGCGGTGTGGGAGTCGAAAGCGCATTGGTTGCGCGATATGTGGCGCTTTTTTCAGCAGCACCTCACGTTCTGCGAGCGCTTCCGAAACTAAGCGAAACTCATAGTGTTCGAGATAGCGCAACCCACCGTGAATCAGTTTTGAGCTGGCAGATGAGGTTGCAGAGGCGAAGTCTTGGGCTTCATATAAACCGACAGATAAGCCTCGGCCAGCAGCATCAGCAGCGATGCCTGCACCATTAATGCCACCACCAACTATGATTATGTCTAACGTTTTGTCTGATTGCGCAGCATTAGCTGAAATACTCATGAATTTAACCTTTTGTTGAGCGAACGAGCATTTTTGACCATAAAAGAATCCTAACGCAGCTTTCGTTTTGGATCATTATTTATTTTCGTTTGTGCTCGTTTGTGTGATTTATGCACAAAAAAACCTTTATTAGGGAATAAAGGTTTCTTGAAGGTTAAATTTGATTGAAATTGCTGTGACTATTTACTGTCGTTAATTACTTCAAGCGGAATTGAGTGTTCTTTGAGGATAGACAGTATTTCTTTTGGCGGTTGTTTGTCAGTAAACAGCATATGGAGTTGAGAGATATTGCCCAGCTTGACCATCGCATTACGGCCAAATTTAGAGTGATCAACAGCAAGAAAAACACTCCGGCTATTCTCGATAATGGCTTGCTTTACACGAACCTCATGGTAGTCGAAGTCAAGCAGTGAACCGTCATAGTCGATACCGCTAATCCCCAAGATGCCGAAATCAAGTCGGAACTGTTTCACGAAATCAAGAGTGGCTTCACCGACGATACCGCCATCACGATTGCGTACTTCTCCACCAGCAAGGATGACTTTAAACTCTGGGTTTTGCAGCAAGATGGTTGCGACATTAATATTGTTAGTAACCACACGTAGTTGCTTGTGATTTTTGTTTAGTGCTCGTGCAATGGCCTCTGGAGTGGTACCAATATCAATAAACAAGGTCGCCCCATCGGGAATGTGTTTAACCACTTCTTCTGCAATAACATCCTTCTCGTTGAAATTCATGCTCTTGCGCGCGGTGTACGAGGTGTTTTCTGAACTCAGTGGAATGGTTGCACCACCATGGTAACGGCGAATTTTATTGTCATCGGCAAGTTCGTTGAGATCGCGTCTGATGGTCTGTGGACTGACATTAAATTTCTCTACCAGCTCTTCGGTGCTGACATAGCCTTGCTTTTGAACCAACGCAATTATTTGCTGATGTCTTGGAATTTGTTTCACGGGCAGCTCCCTGTGCATTGAGCCAATATGCTCATTACACTGATTTTCGAAAATAATAACTCGCGTTATTGTGCTCGAATTAGCGCATTGTGAGAAGAGAACGATGTAAGGAATAGGGGATATAACGCAAAAAGAGCGCCATAATCGGCGCTCTTGAATAGGAGTTTGTGACTTTAATCTTCCTCGTTATGCATTTCTGCCCAAACCTGCGCACACTTAACGGCGCGCTTCCATCCCTTGTAGCGGCGATTACGTTTTTCTTCATCATGATGAGGTAGGAAGGTGCGATCGAGCTCGGCTTTGTCTTTCAGCTCATCAATACTATTCCAGTACCCAACGGCAAGACCTGCTAGGTAGGCTGCACCTAAGGCGGTAACTTCCGTGACTTTAGGGCGGTGAACTTCTGTATCTAGAACATCAGATTGGAACTGCATTAAGAAATTGTTTGCCACCGCTCCACCGTCGACTCTTAAGCTAGCCAAGTTAATGTTGGAGTCCGCTTGCATTGCATCCAAAACGTCGCGAGTTTGGTAGGCAATACCTTCAAGCGTTGCTCGGATAATGTGGTTTGAGCTGACGCCGCGCGTCAGACCGACAATGGTCCCACGCGCCCAAGCATCCCAATAAGGAGCACCAAGGCCAGTAAAGGCAGGTACAACGTAAACACCGTTGGAAGAGTCAACTTTGGTCGCAAAGTACTCTGAGTCTTTGGCATCTGCGAGTAGCTTCATCTCATCGCGTAGCCATTGAATTGAAGCGCCTCCCATAAATACCGCGCCTTCTAGTGCATAGGCAGGCTCGCCATTTGGACCACAGGCTAGCGTGGTCAAAAGACCGTGAGTTGATGTTACTTTCTCTTGGCCGGTGTTCATAAGTAAGAAGCAACCTGTGCCATAGGTGTTTTTCGCTTGTCCAGCCTCAACACACATTTGACCGTAAAGCGCAGCTTGTTGGTCTCCGGCAATACCTGCGATAGGAATACGAGTACCGCCTTTACCACCGATGTTGGTCTGACCGTAAACTTCCGAAGAACGCTTCACTTCAGGCATCATTGAAGCTGGGATTCCTAGTTCGTCGAGCAGTTTTTGATCCCAGCTTAAGTTATTGATATTGAAGAGCATGGTGCGAGAAGCATTGGTATAGTCTGTGACGTGTACTCGGCCTTGGGTCATTTTCCATACCAGCCAAGTATCGACAGTACCAAACAACAATTTGCCTGCTTCTGCGTCTTCACGTGCGCCTTCGACATTATCCAGAATCCACTTAATCTTAGTGCCGGAAAAGTATGGGTCGAGTACTAATCCGGTGTTTTCGCGGACATACTCTTCTAGGCCACGTGCTTTGAGCTCTTCACAAATTTCTGCAGTGCGACGACATTGCCACACAATGGCGTTGTAGACAGGTTTGCCAGTTTCTTTATTCCATACAATGGTGGTTTCACGTTGGTTAGTGATACCAATGGCCGCAAGCTGGTCGCTGCTGATTCCTGACTTGGCGAGAGTTTCGATGAGAGTTGAACTTTGTGTTGCCCAAATTTCAAGAGGATCGTGCTCGACCCACCCAGACTGAGGGTAAATTTGGGTGAACTCACGTTGAGAGATGCTAACAATATTGGCATCGTGGTCCAGTATCACCGCGCGAGAGCTTGTTGTGCCTTGGTCTAGGGCAACAATGTACTTTTGCTCAGTCATGGTAAGAATCCTTTTGTCTTATTATTACTATTTTAGCTAATCTTGGCTTGCTTATCGTTTGAGCGAGTTCGATGTGTGGTAGCAGCAGATTGGTGTATTCCCTATTTACGCAGAGTAATTTTGCATAAATAGGCGAATTCGAAAATAAACGAGCACTAAAAATGAGTGTTTGAGCATAAAAATATCAGTAAGTCGGAATATATTGTCTGACTGAAAAGGTGTAAATCTCCCCCCTGTCGCTAGTGGATATAGGGGATTGACGAGGATAATAACCTTTACTTCTGAGGAATAAGAAACAAAAAAGCCGAGCATTGAAGCTCGGCTTTATCAACTCGCCTTGGCCTAGTTGTTGCTGTGTAGCTCTGAGTTCAGCTCTACCGCAGACTTGTTCGCAAGACATTCGATTTGGCCTGTCACTGAGTTGCGACGGAACAGTAGATCAGATACACCAGCGAGATCGCGAGCTTTCACTACTTCAACTTCTTGGCCAGATGAATCTAACATGCGTACTTTAGAACCTGCCGTCACATATAGACCAGATTCAACAGTACAACGATCGCCTAGAGGGAAACCAAGACCCGCATTCGCACCTAGTAGTGAGTTTTCACCAATTGACACCACTACTGTACCGCCGCCTGATAGTGTACCCATGATAGAAGCGCCACCACCGATGTCAGAGCCATTGCCGACAACAACACCCGCAGAGATACGACCTTCAACCATGCTCACGCCTGTAGTACCAGCGTTGAAGTTGATGAAACCTTCGTGCATAACTGTGGTGCCTTCACCCACATGAGCACCAAGGCGCACGCGAGATGTATCAGCAATACGAATACCAGCTGGAACAACGTAATCGACCATTTTTGGAAATTTGTCGACACAGTCAACAGACAGTGAGCGGCCAGCAAGACGCGCTTCAATTTGACGGTCAGCCAGCTCAGGCAAGTCGATTGGACCTTCGTTAGTCCATGCAATGTTATGCAGCAGACCGAAGATACCATCTAGGACAGTACCGTGTGGTTGAACTAGGCGGTTAGAGATAAGTTGCAGTTTAAGGAAACCTTCAGCAACGGACTCAGGTTTCTCATCTGTTGCTAGAACCACAACAACCAGAGGTTGAGAAGACTCTGCCGCTTTTGCAGCGAAAGATGCATTCGCTGTATCCCCGTTTGCTTCAAAGGCACTAACTAACTCAGCACTTTGAGCTGCAGAGATTTCGATAGCTTGGTTACCTTGCTCATAACCTGCAACTTTAGCAACGGCTTCAACCAGTGCATCTGATGGGTTTAGAACTGGGTTTGGAAAAAATGCTTCAATGATTTTTCCATCGCGGTTTTTAGTTGCTGTACCAAAGGCTAGAGAAAAGTAAGCCATTTTAAATCTCCATGTTTATATTCATCCAGAAAGAGCAATGATGCTCAGTCTCAAATTAAGTTAAATTCATCATAAAGAGAGCTATGCAGACTTTAAAGGGCTGAATCCGAGAAAGTCTGTAAGACGATATTTTTTGTCTCTTTAGCGATGTGTTGTCTTTTTATCAATATTTCGCCTTTGGTAGTGAAATAAAAAAAAGCCCGAAGCAATGCTTCGGGCTTTGATTAAGACTTTACTTAGAACTGATTGGCGTTGCGCTTATGCGCTATGTGCTTTTATATACTTACCAACCATATACCCGTTGAGCTTGGGTATAGTAAGCAATTACTTGCTTAGGTCGTCTGCGTGCTCAGATAGGAACGCTGCAACACCCTTAGGAGATGCGTCCATACCTGCTTTACCTTCTTCCCACTGTGCAGGACATACTTCACCGTGTTTTTGGTGGAAGTTTAGTGCGTCAACCATGCGTAGCATTTCATCGATGTTACGGCCTAGAGGTAGGTCGTTAACAACTTGGTGACGTACAAGACCGTCTTCGTCGATTAGGAAAGAACCACGGAACGCAACACCTGCTTCTGGGTGCTCAACGTCGTAAGCTTTACAGATTTCGTGCTTAACGTCAGCAATCAGAGGGTATTTTACTTGACCAATACCGCCGTTTTCGATCGCAGTGTTACGCCATGCGTTGTGAGAGAATTGAGAATCGATTGAAACACCGATAACTTCAACGCCTTTAGCTTTGAAATCTTCAAAACGGTTGTCAAAAGCGATTAGCTCTGATGGGCAAACGAAAGTGAAATCTAGTGGGTAGAAGAAAACAACTGCTTTCTTACCTTTGGTGAACTCTGCAAAGTTGAAGTTATCAACGATTTCACCGTTACCTAGAACAGCTGCAGCAGTAAAATCTGGGGCTTGACGACCTACTAGTACCATTTTTTTGCTCCTAAAATATTTGGTTAGTTCCAATGCAAAACATCTGTTCTGCTTTGGTCCGTGTTTGTACGGGACAAACTATAGTACACATTGTAGTATGTAAAAAAGCGAATTAAATAGATTAAGTTAATCGAAAAAAGCGATAAGTTTGATTTTATTAACTTGGTCAATATCCAGTCGGAAGTTATAGATAAATCTATGAATAAGTGGCCCAGCCTCAAACAGTTACACTATCTAATTACCTTGCACGAAACACGTCATTTTAGCGATGCCGCTGAAAAGTGCTTTGTCAGTCAATCTACCTTAAGTAAAGGTATCCAGAATCTTGAAGAGCTGATTGGTTGCCCTTTATACGAAAAGAAAGACAAGAAAAGCCCTTTGGTTTTTACCTTGGCTGGCGAGCAAGTGGTGCAGCAGGGGCGAGAGTTATTGGCAAAAGGACAAGATCTCGTTGAACTTGGGCGTTTGTGCCAAGGCGGAGAAATGGAAGGGCAACTGCGCCTTGGGTGCATCCCTACTATCGCTCCCTTCTTATTGTGTGATTTGGTTCAGGAGGTGAATCGCCGCTTTCCTCAACTGAATCTGTTATTAAGAGAAGATACGACGACCAATTTGCTCGATGCGTTGCGTCATGGAGAATTGGATGTGCTGATTTTAGCTTTGCCAGTCGACATATTAGGTATGGAAAGCCGCATTGTGGGGAGTGATCCATTCCGTATGATCATTAGTCGCAATCAAGCTGATGCGATTCAAACGCCAATTAAGTATGCGGACTTACCCAATGAGTTTGTCTTTCTTTTAGAGAAAGAGCATTGTTTAACCGAGCACGCGGTTTCTGCCTGTCAGTTAACAGACAAAGAGAAGATTAACCCTTTCTCCGCCACCAGTTTACATACCTTAGTGCAGATGGTTGCCAATGGTATGGGAACGACCTTTATTCCCCAAATGGCGATCGATCATGGCTTGATTGATAATCAGAATCTGGTTGTTGTCGATGCTCCCGGACAACAGGCTCACCGTCATATAGGTCTGGTTTGGCGACCTAGTTCGTCGCGTGTAAACACTTTTAATCAATTAGCGGATGTAGTGTCAGAGCTACTTTAGCGATAAGTATTAGTCGAAGAAATCGATTTCGTCTTCAAAAGCACACTAGTTTTAGTGTGCTTTTTAGCATTTTATCCTGTCGGTAAACTTTATCTTGTAAAATTTTACAAGTAAATTTTGATGAAGCTTTCATTAAATTGTGAAATTTCACAGTGTGAATTTTACAACCCTACGATTTTCCATTGTTTGATAATCCGATTGCATATTACCTTCACCTCTAGTGATAAAAAGGATTTATCCCCACTGCATAGAATTAAACGCGTGTTTGAAACGATTTTACATCGTTAATTTCACTGTAATTAAATTACGTAACTGGTTACGTTTTTGTGAGTGCGAACACCACTTTTGTGCGTGCGGAATAAAACTTCGAATTTAACGTTTTGTTTACTTTAGTACTTTTACTCTACTCATGTTTGGTATAGGTTAAATAAAGGCTCAGTAAGACTTATGTCTAGATTGAAATGAATGTTTTACTGATTCAATCTAACAGCCAACAGAACAAGAAACCTCTTCAGAGAATGATCAGTTAGGAAGTTTGATTGTTGTTTGATAGTTACAAATGTAATCGGGGCGTTCGAGAATCGAAATGACCCGATACAGAGGTGGGCTGGCAATGACAGTGACGAGCTCGGCAGAAGTGTTCGCAGTGTCAGATAAGTGCGGCTAACCAGTGACGGTTTCATATACAGCAGGATATTAAGGAAGAAATTATGCTTGCCAACACACCAGAAAGAGATAAAACAACAGTAGAAGCCCAAGAAACCCTACTAAAAGAAGGCATGCTTGATGTCGCTGGTACCCTTTCACCAGAGCATCAGGCGATTTTCCCTGTTGAAGCCCAAACCTTCTTATCTCTACTGTGTGAAAAGTTCGCTGGTCGAGTTGATGAACTGCTCGCTGCTCGTGAGGAGAAGCAGGCACGCATTGACGCTGGTGAACTGCCGGACTTCCTAACAGATACGCAAGATATCAGAGAAGGAAGCTGGAAAATCCAAGGGATCCCTAAAGATCTTCAAGACCGCCGCGTTGAAATCACAGGTCCTACAGACCGAAAAATGGTGATAAACGCTCTAAACGCTAACGTAAAAGTGTTTATGGCTGACTTTGAAGACTCATTAGCTCCAGCGTGGGACAAAGTGCTTGATGGCCAAGTCAACTTACGTGATGCGGTAAATGGTGATATTAGCTACACCAATCCAGTCAATGGCAAGATCTACCAGTTGGAAGACGATCCTGCGGTTCTTATCTGCCGTGTACGTGGACTACATCTCAAAGAAAAGCACGTTACTTTCAACGGCCAGATTATCCCTGGGGCCCTGTTTGACTTTGCGCTTTACTTTTACAACAACTATACCAGTCTGTTGAGAAAAGGCAGCGGCCCTTATTTTTACATTCCAAAGCTTCAGTCTCACACGGAAGCAAAATGGTGGAGTGAAGTGTTCCACTTTACGGAAGAATACTTCGGTCTCGACACTGGAACTATCAAGGCAACCGTACTGATCGAGACGTTACCCGCTGTGTTCGAGATGGATGAAATTCTATTTTCACTAAAAGAACATATCGTTGGTCTTAACTGCGGTCGCTGGGACTACATCTTCAGCTACATCAAAACACTGAAAAAACACCCTAACCGCGTTCTTCCTGACCGTCAGGTAGTGACAATGGACAAGCCGTTCCTAAACGCTTACTCCCGTTTACTTGTCCGTACTTGTCATAAACGTGGTGCTTTCGCTATGGGAGGTATGGCCGCCTTTATCCCAGCGAAAGACCCACAAACTAATCAGCAAGTGCTGGATAAGGTCTATAACGACAAATCACTGGAAGCCAACAATGGTCATGACGGTACTTGGGTTGCACACCCTGGATTAGCTGACACGGCATTGGCTGTATTTGACCAAGCATTGGGACCAAGAACAAATCAGCTCAATGTATCTCGTGAACAAGATGCACCAGTGACAGCGGCAGACCTTCTTGCACCGTGTGAAGGTGACATCACAGAACAAGGTATGCGCCATAACATTCGTGTTGCTTTGCAGTACATCGAAGCGTGGATCTCAGGTAACGGTTGTGTGCCTATCTACGGATTGATGGAAGATGCCGCGACCGCAGAAATCTCGCGTGCTTCGATTTGGCAATGGATTCAACATGGTAAATCGCTGGACAACGGGCAAACCGTCACCAACGAGCTGTTCAAACAGTATCTGAGTGAAGAGATTGACGTTGTTAAACAAGAAGTGGGTGAGGAGCGTTACCAAGCGGGTCGCTTCGAAGAAGCTGCGGACTTGATGACTGAGCTCACGACCAGTGACCAATTAACCAATTTCTTAACCATTCCAGGTTACGACTACCTGGATTAGAAACAAACTCCACAACAATAACGTGAATGTTCTAAGGCAGAGATGGATGTACTGCCAAAGAAAAAGGAAAACACAGCGCCCGTTAACTCAACATAAGAAGCGCTCATCAATAGAGGGATAGACCGATGACTAACTTAACTCGCCGCCAACAAATTGAAGCTCTAGAAAAAGATTGGGCAACCAATCCACGCTGGAAAAATGTAAAACGTCCTTACACTGCTGAAGAGGTTGTTGAACTACGTGGTTCAATGGTACCTGCAAATACCATCGCTCAGCGTGGTGCTGACAAACTATGGTCACTGGTGAACGGTGATGCTAAGAAGGGTTACGTAAACTGTCTGGGCGCACTGACTGGCGGTCAAGCCGTTCAGCAAGCGAAAGCAGGTATTGAAGCGATTTACCTTTCAGGCTGGCAGGTTGCTGCAGACAACAACACTGCATCAACAATGTACCCAGACCAATCGCTATACCCAGTAGACTCTGTACCATCAGTCGTTAAGCGTATTAACAACTCATTCCGTCGTGCGGACCAAATCCAATGGTCTAACGGTAAATCACCAGCCGATGAAGGTGCTGTTGATTACTTCCTACCAATCGTTGCTGACGCAGAAGCGGGCTTTGGTGGCGTATTAAACGCATACGAACTGATGAAGTCGATGATCGAAGCGGGCGCTGCGGGTGTTCACTTTGAAGACCAACTTGCTTCTGTTAAGAAATGTGGTCACATGGGCGGTAAAGTTCTTGTTCCTACTCAAGAAGCGGTTCAAAAACTGGTTGCGGCTCGTCTAGCGGCAGACGTTGCTGGTACAACAACACTCGTTATCGCTCGTACAGATGCGAACGCTGCTGACCTACTAACGTCTGACTGTGATTCATACGACAAAGACTTTATCGTTGGTGAGCGTACTCAGGAAGGTTTCTACCGTGTACGTGCAGGGATTGACCAAGCGATTTCTCGTGGTCTAGCTTACGCGCCATACGCAGACTTAATTTGGTGTGAAACAGCAACGCCATGTCTAGAAGAAGCGCGTAAGTTCGCAGAAGCAATTCATGCTGAGTACCCAGAGCAGCTACTTGCGTACAACTGTTCTCCATCGTTCAACTGGGAGAAGAACCTAGATGCAGAAACCATTGCGAAATTCCAGCAAGAGCTTTCTGACATGGGCTACAAGTACCAGTTCATTACGCTGGCAGGTATTCACAACATGTGGTTCAACATGTTCGAACTTGCTCACGACTACGCGAAAGGCGAAGGCATGCGTCACTACGTTGAGAAAGTACAGCGTCCAGAGTTCCAAGCTGCTGAGAAAGGCTACACATTCGTGGCTCACCAACAAGAAGTGGGTACAGGCTACTTCGATAAGATGACCAACACAATTCAAGGTGGTAATTCTTCTGTAACAGCATTGACAGGTTCAACAGAAGAAGACCAATTTTAATCCCTTAGCCATTAATACCCAGCCTAGTGAGTCAGAAATGCAGGCTTTGACTCACTAGCCTTTGGGTATAGATATTCTGTTTAGGCATAAACTTTGACATGCTTTTGAGCGGTGCAGACCGCTCTTTTTTTTGCCTGTAATTTCTACATTCCTCGTTTCAAGTACCCTTTTTCGAACCCTGTATAGCGGTGCTGCACAAGTCAGTTTCAGTTTGTGAATGTGGTGTTTTTCAATGGCAGATAGATGTAGCCTGCTCTGAATTAGCGGTAAGCCAAAGAGGATGTAGCATCAGGTGCCTACTCTCAGAGAGTAAGCACCGGAAAGTGTTGAGCATAAAGGGCGATTATTCCATCTCTTCAGGTTCAACTTCTTCTTGTAATTCAAGTAAGTTAATTGCGATAGCGACAAAGTCACTGTCGGTGATAATTCCGACTAGTTGACCCTTTTCTACCACGGGTAAACAGCCCACTTTGTGTTTTTGCATGTAGATAGCGCTCTCTTTTAATCCCGCTTGTGGCGCAACGGTCATCACACCGGTTTTCATGACTTCGTAAAGTGGTGTGTTAAGAGTGAATGACTGATTTTCTGGAATCTGTTGCAAGCTGGATTCTTGAGCGGCGAGCACGTCACGTTGAGAGATGACTCCGAGTAGTTTTCTGTCTGCGTCTATGATGGGGATATGACGAATATCAAGTGCTTCCATCATGTTTTTAGCATCAGCAAGATTATGTGAGCGAAGAAGCGTATGGGGACTACGCGTCATCATGTCTTCTACTTTAATCATGGCTGCCTCCTGAAGTTGTTCTTTACCTTATAAATATAGTAATTTTCTCGCTGTGAGTATGAGAGCTAATCGCGCTTTATTGTTATAACCTTGCTTTTTTTGTGGTAAATCAATTATTGAATAACTCAGCACTAAAATAACACTCTCAGAAGCTGTAATTACGTAAATGATTACAATAATTCACATCTCTTTTCTTGATATTGCTCTGATGCGGAATATACTATTCGGCTGCGAAAAACTCGTCGTCTGTTTGTGACAGAATCAGTTCGACTCACATAAAGAACCCACGACAAAAGATTAGTAACATGCAAGTATCAGATTTCCATTTTGACTTACCGGATGAGCTTATTGCTCGTTATCCTCAGCCAGAACGCACTGCGAGCCGTTTACTACAAATGGATGGTAATACGGGTGAGCTTGTTGATGGCACATTTACCGATGTACTGGAGCAAGTACTACCTGGTGATTTAGTGGTTTTCAACAACACTCGAGTGATTCCTGCGCGCATGTTTGGCCGCAAAGAATCAGGTGGCAAGCTTGAGGTGTTGGTTGAACGGGTTATCGATGAGAAAAGCATTCTGGCTCATGTGCGTTGTTCAAAGTCACCGAAGCCGGGAAGTACTATTTTTGTTGGTGAGAATGATGAGTTTTCAGCGCAGATGGTCGCGCGTCATGATGCGTTGTTTGAGTTGAAGTTCAATTCAGAGCAAAATGTTCTAGCGGTATTGGAAGAGATTGGTCATATGCCTCTTCCTCCTTATATCGATCGTCCAGATGAAGACTCTGACAAAGAGCGTTACCAGACGGTTTATAACCAAAAACCGGGGGCTGTAGCCGCGCCAACGGCGGGTCTGCATTTCGATCAACCATTGCTGGATAGAATCAAAGCGAAAGGTGCGGAGTTTGCTTACGTGACTCTCCATGTGGGCGCAGGTACATTCCAGCCAGTGAAAGTTGATGATATTCATGATCACCACATGCATGCGGAGTACGTTGAAGTACCGCAAGAAGTGGTTGATGCGATCAATGCAGCTAAAGCTCGTGGTGGTCGAATTATTGCGGTAGGTACGACATCGGTTCGTTCACTAGAAAGCGCCGCGCAAGATGCACTTAAGAATGGTACTGAACTGGTTCCTTTCTTCGGTGATACTGAGATTTTTATTTATCCAGGTTACCAATATCAGTTAGTTGATTGTTTAATTACTAACTTCCACCTGCCAGAGTCGACACTGATTATGTTGGTCAGTGCGTTCGCAGGTTACGAGAATACAATGAACGCTTATAAGCACGCGGTGGAGAACAAGTATCGCTTCTTCTCTTACGGTGATTCGATGTTTATAAAAAAGAAACTAGCTACGAGTTCCTAGTCGCTAGAAACTGAAATCTAGGGACTTAAACAATTTACGAGTGCTAGCAGTAAGCTAGGAAGCAAAGCAGAAGGATGCTTTGTCTCTCGCATGGAAGGCGACCGCTCCTCATAGAGCTTAATGCTCTGAACTTAATGTCAGACTGTTTCTCTGACAACCGGAGGCTTCGTGAAGTTAAAATTCGATCTTAAAAAGAAAGACGGTGTTGCGCGTCGTGGTCAACTGACCTTTGAACGTGGCACAGTTCAAACACCTGCATTTATGCCAGTAGGTACTTACGGTACTGTTAAAGGTATGACGCCGGAAGAAGTAAAAGGCACTGGTGCTGAAATCCTGCTAGGTAACACTTTCCACCTATGGCTACGTCCTGGTCAGGAAGTGATGAAAATGCACGGTGATCTGCACGATTTTATGAACTGGCAAGGTCCTATTCTTACTGATTCAGGCGGTTTCCAAGTATTCAGCTTAGGTAAGATGCGTACCATCACTGAGCAAGGTGTTCACTTCCGTAACCCAGTAAACGGTGACAAGATTTTCATGGACGCTGAAAAGTCGATGGAAATCCAAAAAGACCTAGGTTCAGACATTGTTATGATCTTCGACGAGTGTACGCCATACCCAGCAACACATGATGAAGCGAAGAAATCGATGGAAATGTCGCTACGTTGGGCGCAGCGTTCACGTGACCATTTCGACAAACTAGAGAACCCAAACAACCTATTTGGTATCGTTCAGGGTGGTGTTTACGAAGATCTACGTGATGTGTCTGTTAAAGGTCTAACTGAAATCGGTTTTGACGGTTATGCTGTCGGCGGTTTGGCAGTAGGTGAACCTAAAGAAGACATGCACCGCATCCTTGAGCACACATGTCCTCAATTGCCAGAAGACAAGCCTCGTTACCTTATGGGTGTTGGTAAACCGGAAGACTTAGTTGAAGGTGTGCGCCGTGGTATCGATATGTTTGACTGTGTAATGCCAACGCGTAATGCACGTAATGGTCACCTATTTGTGACTGGCGGTGTGATCAAGATCCGTAATGCGAAACACAAAACAGATACAACAGCGCTAGATCCGCACTGTGACTGTTACACTTGTCAGAACTACTCTAAGTCGTACCTTCACCACCTAGAGCGTTGTAACGAGATTCTGGGTGCCCGTCTAAACACGATCCACAACCTACGTTACTACCAACGCTTGATGGAAAGCATTCGTAACGCGATTGACGAAGATCGTTTTGATGAGTTCGTGAAAGAGTTCTATGAGCGTCGTGGCCGTGAAGTACCGCCACTGGCGAAAGAGCAGTAATCGACGGATTTTAAGAATTAAAGCCTTTGGCATTATGCCAGAGGCTTTTGCTAATAAAGTAGGCAAACGCAAGCTATTTTTGAGAGAGTGATCGCTATTGGTTACTCTCAGACTTGAAACTAAATCGCGAATGCCCAACTTGGATATTAATAAATAATAATAGAGGATATTTTAATGTTTATTTCTCAAGCTCACGCAGCAGCTGAAGGTGCACCAGCAGGTGGCGGTTTCGAAATGCTAATCATGCTAGGTATGTTTGCGGTGATCTTCTACTTCATGATCTACCGTCCACAAGCTAAGCGTGTAAAAGAGCATAAAAGCCTAATGGCGTCGATGGGTAAAGGTGATGAAGTTCTAACCAGCGGTGGTCTAGTCGGTAAAATTACTAAGATCGCTGAAGACAACGACTACATCTCGATCGAGCTAAACACCAATAACGAAGTTGTTATCAAAAAAGACTTCGTTACAGCAGTGCTACCAAAAGGTACGCTGAAATCTCTATAAAACAGCTTAAGGATCCTCGCTGTGCTTAACCGCTATCCGTTGTGGAAGTACCTGATGGTGGTGTTTACCATCGCTATCGCAGCATTGTATGCACTTCCGAATATCTACGGTGAAGATCCGGCAATTCAAGTTACAGGGGCGCGTGGCGCCTCTGTAGATATGTCGACGCTGGATTCTGTCACTCAAGCTCTTGATAAACAGGGCTTATCTCATAAATCCATTGCTCTAGAAAATGGATCCATCCTTGTTCGCTTCAATAACACTGACACACAAATTAGTGCTCGTGATGTTATCAGCGAAGCGATGGGCAACGATATAATTGTTGCTCTTAACCTCGCTCCTGCAACGCCAGACTGGCTTGAATCCATTGGCGCTGCGCCGATGAAGCTAGGCCTTGACCTACGTGGTGGTGTTCACTTCTTGATGGAAGTGGATATGGACGCTGCGATGGAAAAGCTGATTGGTCAGCAGGAAGAAGCCTTCCGCAGTGAACTTCGCGAAAAAAAAGTACGCTATCGTTCGATTCGCCCTTCAGGCAAGAACGCGGTTGAAGTACTACTGCGCAATGAAGAACAACTAGCCGAAGCTCAGCGCATTCTTGAGAAAAACCACCCAGACATGCTCTTTACTGATTCCGTGTCTGAGGGTCGTTTTGCTCTCATTGCTACTTTTACTGAGCAACGTCTAACTGAAATTCGCAACTACGCTGTCGAGCAGAACATCACGATTCTGCGTAACCGTGTTAACGAACTTGGTGTTGCAGAGCCATTGGTTCAACGTCAAGGTGCAAGCCGCATCGTTGTTGAGCTTCCAGGTGTTCAAGATACGGCTCGAGCGAAAGAGATTCTTGGTGCGACGGCAACGTTAGAGTTCCGTGAAGTTGATGCTAAAGCTGATTTGGCTGCGGCGGCTAGTGGTCGCGCGCCAGCAGGCAGTGAAATCAAACAAGATCGTGACGGCCGTCCTGTGGTGCTTAAGAAACGCGTCATCTTAGGCGGTTCGAGCATCACGGATGCAAGCTCAAGTGTTGATGAGTACGGTCGTCCTCAGGTTAACATCTCGCTAGATAGCGAAGGTGGTAACAAGATGTCGGCTTTCTCTCGTCAGAACATTGGTAAGCTAATGGCGACCGTGTTTGCTGAGTACAAAGACAGTGGTCGTCGTACTCCTGAAGGCAAAGTGATTCTGACTAAGTATGAAGAAGTGATTAACCAAGCGACGATTCAATCTGCGCTAGGCCGTAACTTCCGTATTACTGGTATTGATTCTGCGGCTGAAGCACATAACCTAGCACTATTACTACGTGCGGGTGCCCTAATCGCGCCTATTTCTATTGTCGAAGAGCGTACTATTGGTCCTTCAATGGGTCAGCAGAACATCGACATGGGTATCCAAGCAATGATTTGGGGTATGGTGGCAGTTATGCTCTTTACTCTGATTTACTACCGTAAGTTTGGTCTGATTGCTAACGTCGCTTTAATGGCAAACCTTGTGTTGATTATCGGCGTTATGTCGATGATCCCAGGTGCAACCATGACCTTACCAGGTATTGCCGGTATCGTTCTGACTGTCGGTATGGCCGTCGATGCGAACGTACTGATCTTTGAGCGTATTCGCGAAGAGTTACGTGATGGTCGCAGCCCGCAGCAAGCGATCCACCAAGGTTACGCTAACGCATTCAGTACGATTGCCGATGCGAACATCACGACCTTGATTACTGCGATTATTCTGTTTGCTGTCGGTACCGGCGCAATCAAAGGTTTCGCTGTGACTCTGTCTATCGGTATCTTAACTTCTATGTTTACAGCCATTGTTGGAACACGTTGTATCGTGAATCTGGCTTACGGTGGTAAACGTATCAACAAACTGTCGATCTAAGGCTGGGAATTAGTATGTTTCAGATTCTAAAAGCAGAGAAAACGATCGACTTTATGCGTTGGTCAAAATTCGCATTCTTGTTCTCTATTTTGATGATTGGTGCTTCAATCTTCACTCTATCAACCAAATGGTTAAACTGGGGTCTAGATTTTACGGGCGGTACTCTAATCGAAGTAGGTTTTGAACAGCCTGCGAACCTTGAAGATATCCGCAGTGCGCTGGAAGCAAAAGGCTTTGGCGATGCAACGGTTCAGAACTTTGGTAGTGCACGTGACGTTATGGTTCGTCTACGTCCTCGTGATGATATGGCAGGTGAGACTCTGGGCAACCAGATTATTTCTGCGATCAAACAGGGCACTGGCGAAGACGTTGAGATGCGTCGTATCGAATTCGTTGGTCCTAACGTAGGTGATGAACTCACGGAAGCTGGTGGTCTAGCGATTTTAGTTTCGCTTATCTGTATCCTGATTTACGTTTCAGTGCGTTTTGAATGGCGTCTCGCTGCTGGTGCGGTAATGGCACTGGCTCATGACGTTATCATTACCCTTGGCGTATTCTCGATGATGCAGATCGAGGTTGACCTGACTATCGTTGCAGCCTTGCTGACGGTTGTCGGTTACTCGCTCAACGATACCATTGTTGTATTTGACCGTATCCGTGAAAACTTCCGCAAGATACGTAAGGGTGAACCATCAGAGATCATGAACAGCTCAATTACACAAACATTGAGCCGTACCTTGATTACCTCTGGTACTACCTTGTTCGTAGTTATTGCTCTGTTTACTCAGGGTGGTGCTATGATTCACGGCTTCGCAACCGCACTTCTGCTTGGTATTACGGTTGGTACTTACTCATCAATTTATGTCGCTTCGGCACTGGCTTTGAAACTGGGTATTACCAAAGAACACCTAATGCCACCTCAAGTAGAAAAAGAAGGTGCAGAGTTCGATGAGATGCCATAAGGTATTGAGTCAAAGATCTTAATCAAAGCCGCTGTTATTCAGCGGCTTTGTTGTTTATTAAGGAGAGATAATGCGAAGCCGATAGGTCGTTGATTGTGTTCTTAAATCGATTTCCGCAGCATACCCATAGGAGGTTAATCTGGCAAAACGGTGAGTGGCGAGCTAGATTGAGTAGCGATGGGGAGCTTATTACGCTGACGCTTAGTCAAGATTGAACGATTGATAGTAAGAGATTTCTTTGGAACTTGGTATGATGGAGCAAATTAGTTTTGAGGAGGTAATATATGCCACATTTACGTTTTCGCGCCGTTGAACCGCAAACAGTTCAAACACTTTCTAAATCTCTAATTGACGCTCTTCAGCCTCTAATGGACTCTCCTCGTGAAGATTTTACCTTTGAATACATCTACACGACCTTCTACCATGAGGGAGAGGTCAGCTCAGCTTATCCATTTGTTGAAGTGCTTTGGTTCGATCGAGGTCAAGAGACGCAAGATGCCGTCGCAAAAATCATTACCGCTCAGGTTCGCGGTATTATCGGCGAAGATGTTAACGTCGCAGTGATCTTTAGCGCGTTGAACCCTCAAGGCTACTACGATAACGGGGAACACTATTAGTTTCCACTGAGTGCAAAGCAGCAAGGAGTTTATGATGGGAAGTCGCCATAAGAGCACCAAATGCCGCGTGCTTATTTTCTCTTTGTTGCTGCTTGCTCCTACTATCTTACTAGCTAACCCATGGGAGCAAGTCTCATCCCCATCTATTCAACCATCTCAAGCGATTGGTAGCTATGCGAATGGCTGCTTGGCTGGCGGAGCTTCTCTACCGTTAGAGGGGCAAGGCTATCAGGTGCTACGTAGTCAACGTGCTCGATATTACGGTCATCCTGAAACCATTCGCTTTATTGAGCGGTTAGCGGTTCAATCGCAACAACAACTCTCAACCAATATTCTGATTGGCGATATGTCTCTGCCTCAGGGGGGACGCTTCTCTTCAGGACACTCCAGCCATCAAACTGGATTAGATATTGATATCTGGTTAAAACTGGCTGATGAAATGTTGTCATCTCAGCAGTTATCCGAGCCACAACCGTTAAGTGTCGTTAACCTTGAGCAGTACCAACTGCTACAAGATAACTGGGACGAACGTCATTTCACTTTGATGAAACTGGCCGCGAACGATCAGCAAGTTGCACGCATCTTTGTCCATCCTGTGATTAAACAAAAACTGTGCGTCTCGGAAGAAACTGAGAATCGAGAATGGCTGAGAAAGGTAAGGCCGTGGTGGGGCCATCACTACCACATGCATGTACGACTGAAATGCCCGCAAGACAGCAAAAACTGTCAGTCGCAACCTGAGCCTCCTGTGGGAGACGGTTGTGGATCAGAGTTGACCAGTTGGAAGCCTCAGCCCAAACCGGCAGCGCCAAAGGTTGCAGCTACTCAAACGAAGATAAAGCCAAAGGTGCTACCGATTCAATGTCAGCAATTGCTCGATAATATCTAACTGATATAAAAACGCCGCTCAATGTGAGCGGCGTATTAATATCGGTTATTGCTTAGGCTACACCTTGAATAATCACGAATTTCTCTAGTAACTCTTCTTCGGTTTCAACGTGATTAGGGTCAGTAATGATACACTTTGTTATCGGGCATACTGACTGACACGTAGGCTTTTCGTAGTGGCCTTTACATTCAGTACATAAATCAGGATCGATTTCAAAGATAGAGTCACCCATAGAAATAGCACCATTTGGGCACTCAGGGTCACACATATCGCAGTTAATGCACTTGTCAGTAATGAGCAATGCCATGATTACTTACCCGTTGGGTTACGGGTATCCTGACCTGCATTTAGGTTACGCATTAACAGGCCGTATTCCAGATCCATATCTTGTGGTACTGGAATGAATACGAAATGGCCATTTCCTTTTGCGTCTTCGATTTGCTCTGATTTACGGTTTTCCATCGCTTCAAGCGTGAAGATAACGTTACCTTTTGGTGTCATTAGCTCTAAGCTGTCACCAACAACGAATTTGTTCTTCACTTCTACTTCTGCAAGGTCACCACGACGTTTACCTGTGAACTCTCCCACGAACTGCTGAGCGTCAGATACCGAGTAACCGTAGTCATAGTTTTGGTATGCATCATGAGTGTGACGACGTAGGAAACCTTCCGTGTAACCACGGTGTGCCAAGCTCTCTAGTGTACCCATTAGGCTCTCATCAAATGGTTTGCCAGCAACAGCGTCATCGATCGCTTTGCGGTAAACCTGAGCAGTACGTGCACAGTAGTAGAAAGACTTAGTACGGCCTTCGATTTTAAGTGAGTGAACCCCCATCTTCGTCAGACGCTCTACGTGTTGAACCGCACGTAGGTCTTTAGAGTTCATGATGTAAGTGCCATGCTCATCTTCATACGCGGCCATCTTCTCTTCTGGACGGTGCGCTTCAGACAGTAACACAACTTCATCGGTTGGTTTTCCACGACCAATGGTTGTTTCTGGACGCTCGTCTTGGACTTCAACCGCTTGTGCTTGAGCAGGGTCGAACTTCTCAACGATATCGCCAGTGTCGTTCTCTTTGCCTTGCTCAACCTTGTATTCCCAACGACATGCGTTCGTACATGTACCTTGGTTAGGATCACGTTTGTTGATGTAGCCAGACAGTAGGCAGCGGCCAGAGTAAGCCATACACAGTGCACCGTGAACGAAAACTTCTAGCTCCGTTTCAGGACAGTGTTCACGGATCTCTTCGATCTCTTCTAGAGAAAGCTCACGAGACACAATCACACGCTCAACGCCGTTCGCTGCCCAGAACTTAACTGTTGCCCAGTTTACTGCGTTCGCCTGTACAGACAGGTGAATTGGCATTTCAGGGAAGGCTTCACGAACCATCATGATTAGGCCAGGGTCTGACATGATAAGTGCGTCAGGGCCCATTTCGACCACTGGTTTAAGGTCGCGGATGAAGGTTTTTAGCTTAGAGTTATGTGGTTGGATGTTACATACAACGTAAAGCTTTTTGCCTAGGGCATGTGCTTCATCGATACCAATTTTTAGGTTCTCGTGGTTGAATTCGTTGTTACGTACACGAAGGCTGTAGCGAGGTTGACCTGCATACACTGCGTCTGCGCCATAGGCAAATGCGTAACGCATGTTTTTTAGGCTGCCTGCTGGTGACAGTAGCTCTGGTACGAATGCTTTCTCAGTAGTCATTGTCTTTTTCTCTAGTCTGATCTCAAGTCAGGTTACTCCCACCTAGTGGAAGTAAAGGGGCGCAAATTTTACGTCAAAACGTGACTTGTGACTAGGGAAAGCTTTCAGAAAGGCAATTAAAAAACGCCCTGTGAGTCGGGCGTTTATAGAAAGTACGTTATGCGTTAGGGTGAGGTAAGCCACCTAAGCATTCATAGAGGTTGGGTAGGAAAGCGCTTAGCTCGCCGCACATCAGTGAAAAATCTGCATCGAAACGTGCCGCTTGATCTTCACGAGGAATATCGTCGTTTTGGTCTTTTAGCTCATCTGAGAACTTGAGGCGTTTGATGCTGCCATCTTCCGCTAAAATAAATTCAAGGCGCTCTTGCCACCATAAAGCCAGTTTGGTTACTACCTTACCAGCATCGATATGGCTGCGAATTTCATCCGCGGTCAGTTCTTGCTTCTTACAGCGAATGACACCACCTTCTTCAAGCACAGATTTTAGCTCGGCCTCATCCAGCATCTGAATGCCAGCTGGAGTGTTACCTGTTTTTACCCACTCTGTTAACGTCGTTTCTACTGCGGTCTCAGGAATGGCTGGGACGACAGGTAAGCTGCCCATCGTTTTACGCAATAGAGCAAGGACATCTTCTGCTTTTTTGTAGCTACTAGCATCAACAAGAATAAAACCTTCATTAGGCAAAATAACGACATTGGTATAGTTGCTGCGACTGAAAGCGCGCGGTAGCAAATCTATGACGATGTCTTCCTTGAGGTTATCCTTTTCTTTCTTCTTGAGAGGGCGGCCTTCCTGAGTTTCCATTGCTTCAATTTTGGCATTCAGTGAATCTTTAATCACGGAAGCTGGCAGCATTTTCTCTTCTTTCTTTGCGCAGATAAGAATACGGTTTTCAGAGACATGCGTCATCATATCGCCATGTTTACCCATCGCAGTAACCCAACCAAATTTGGTTTTGTCCTGACTGCCACATGGAGTAAAGCGAAACTCTTGAAGTTGTTTCTCTAGTTGGTCAGCGTTGAATTCGATTTCACGATTAAATCGGTAAACTAGACAGTTCTTAAACCACATACTTTTTCTCTATAGCTAAATTTGACGGCTCATCATAAAGACTTTTGCTTTATTTGTCTTACAGCAAACACGCAATAGTGGAATGAAAGTTATATGAAAATTAGTTTTCAAAGGTCACAAAAGTGTCATAATTGCTAGTAATAATGCCTATGCATCAGAAGGCGGTTTCACTGCCTTACTTATTGAGAAAGCTCAACTAATATAAGGTTATACAGTTATGTCTAGAAGGATTCTAGTTGTCGAGGATGAAGCACCGATCCGTGACATGCTCTGCTTTGTCCTTGAACAGAAAGGTTACCAAACAGTCGAAGCGCAAGATTACGAAACTGCGGTAACTAAACTAGCAGAACCCTTCCCAGATCTCGTCCTGCTTGACTGGATGCTTCCAGGCGGCAGCGGCATCAACTTCATCAAGCATATGAAGCGTGAAGAGTTAACGCGTAATATTCCTGTGGTGATGCTGACAGCGCGCGGTGAAGAAGAAGATAAGGTGCGTGGTCTAGAAGTTGGAGCCGATGATTACATCACTAAGCCATTCTCACCTAAAGAGTTGGTTGCCAGACTGAAAGCGGTAATTCGACGTGTTACGCCGACGGCGCTTGAAGATGTTATTGATGTCCAAGGTCTGAAATTGGATCCCGTATCCCACCGTGTTATGGCTAACGATCAAGCGCTTGATATGGGGCCTACCGAGTTTAAGATGCTGCACTTCTTTATGACCCATCAAGAGCGAGTTTACAGCCGTGAACAGCTACTTAATAACGTATGGGGTACCAATGTCTACGTTGAAGACCGTACCGTTGATGTTCATATCCGTAGACTGCGTAAAGCTTTGGAAAGTGCAGGGCATGACAAGTTGATTCAGACAGTGCGTGGCGCTGGCTATCGCTTCTCGACTAAGGCGTAAAATACAATACCGGTGGAGATGTAGGTGGTAGAACGGTTAACGTGGAAAAAATTAGCTTGGCAGTTGGTTTTCCTTTACACCCCTTGGGTGATTGTCGGCTGGATTTTCGGTTATATGCCGTGGTTGCTTTTTGCAGCCACGGTTTTGCAGCTTGTATGGCATTTAAACAATCAAATGCGTTTATCGGCATGGTTGTGGGATGAAAAACGTCTGACACCGCCCTCCGGTACAGGCAACTGGGAATCTTTGTTTAACGGCATCTATCGCTTACAACAGCGGCAGCGTAAAAAGCGTAAAGAGCTAACCAAATTAATCCGTCGTTTCCGTAATGGTGCTGAATCATTACCTGATGCGGTAGTTGTTTTTCGTAGTGAAGGCAACATTGTATGGTGCAACAAGCTTGCACAACATTTACTTGGTTTTCGTTGGCCTGATGATTCAGGACAACCCATTTCTAACTTAGTCCGAACACCAGACTTCATTCATTATCTTAACAAGCAAGATTATTCTGAACCATTAGAGATGCGCTCACCGCTTAATGTGGATCGTATGATCGAACTACGTATCGTGCCATATATGGAAGGGGAGCATCTGATGGTGGTGCGTGACATTACTCAGTTGCAGCAGTTAGAAGGTATGCGTCGCAACTTTTTTGCTAATGTTTCCCATGAGTTGCGTACCCCGATGACAGTGCTACAAGGCTATCTAGAAATGACGGAAGATCCGGATATTGTTGCCGGTCCTATGTGGAGCAAAGCCCATGGAGTTATGACTGAGCAGTTGAATCGGATGAATACTCTTGTTAATCAGTTACTGACTCTGTCAAAAATTGAAGCCTCTTCGACACTTGAACTTGAAGATGTGGTCAACGTTCCGGCGATGCTGGAAGTTCTAGAAAAAGAGGCCGCTAGTTTAAGCGGTGACCACGGGCATAAGCTCTCTTTTGACGTTGATAGCGAATTACATGTACTTGGTGACGATGATCAGCTACGCAGTGCCATCTCTAACTTGGTCTACAATGCCGTCAAGTATACCCCCGCGGGCGCGGATATTCATGTTCGTTGGTACAAGACATCTCAAGGTGCTCACCTTGAAGTTGAAGACAGTGGAGATGGTATCGAACCTCAACATTTACACCGATTGACTGAACGTTTCTATCGAGTAGATAAAGCGCGGTCACGTGATACCGGCGGTAGTGGTCTTGGTCTTGCGATTGTGAAGCATGCCTTGAGCCACCATGATTCGCATTTGGAAATCAGTAGTGAGGTTGGGGTTGGCAGTAAGTTTTCTTTCACTCTGCCATCGCGTTTAGTGGTTAAACGATGAGAAGCTTACTTGTCGTTGCATGGCTTTCATTACTCAGTTCAGTACCTAGCTGGGCTGGGAGTACGGCTTTACCTAATTACAATAAGGTGGCTGGAATTACCGGTGAACTGACGACGGTTGGCTCTGACACTTTGGCCGGAATGACCACGTCATGGGTTGAAGAATTTAAATCGCTCTACCCAAGTGTCAATGGTCAGGTGCAGGCATCCGGCTCTTCAACTGCCCCTCCTGCATTGACAGAGCGCATTGCTCAGTTTGGCCCCATGAGTCGACCGATGTTAAAGCGGGAAATCGAGGCCTTCGAACGTGAAAATGGTTATAAGCCAACAGAACTGAGAGTCGCGATCGATGCCATCGGCATCTTTGTTCATCGTGACAACCCAATCAAAGGGCTGAACTTTTATCAGCTCGATAGTATTTTTTCTGCCACGCTGCGCTGTGGGGCGACTGAGTCGGTCTCAACTTGGGCTGACTTAGGACTGGATTACCAGTGGAGTAGGCGAGGGATGCAGATGTTTGGACGTAACTCTGTATCAGGGACTTATGGATATTTCAAAAAGAATGCTTTGTGTGGTGGCGATTTTAAAAATAGCGTTAACGAGCAACCCGGTTCGGCATCGGTAGTACAGTCTGTCGGCTCGGCAATCAATACCATTGGTTACTCGGGAGTGGGTTACAAAGTCTCGCGTGTGAAACTATTACCGATCGCTAAGTCGGGTGACAACTACATAGAGGCGAGCCAAGAAAACATTCTTTCTGGTAAGTACCCACTTTCGCGCTACCTCTATGTATATGTAAACAAGCACCCTTTCAAACCGTTGAGCCCCATTGAACGGGAATTTGTTCGTTTCATGTTCTCCAGTCAGGGGCAAGCTTTAGTTGAAAAAGAAGGCTATGTGCCTATTTCACCACTGATAGCCAAAAAAGAGCTTGCTAAAGTAGGTTTAGAAAACTAGTTCCCATCCTGCACTCGTCCAATAATCTTGTTCGGTCAGTAAATCCGCGTGTAGCAGTTTATTCTCTTCAAGCCATTGATCATTAGTGGAAGAAATTTTCCATTGCTCTCCATCAATCGTGATCGAAAGGTTCGGCAGGGGATCGTCGTTTCGTTGACCATTGAGCAAAATGGCGAGACGGAGGATACGAATCAGACCTACAATGTGCTTTTTCTTAAACAGAGTGAACTCTTCCATCTCATTTAGCTTGAGCGATTTACGCTGAAAACGTACCAGAGTGGCGAGAACACGCTGCTGTTCTTGGTTGAAACCAGGCATGTAAGTGTTGCGTAGAATGTATGCTGAGTGACGATGAAAAGCTTGTAGGCTGATGTTTAATCCCACTTCATGCAGTAGTGCGCTCCATTGGAGTAGGTCAAACAACTCGCTGCTTTTCTTTATGCCGAGCTGTTTGTGTACTTGCTGGAGAAATTCACTCGCGTGGCCTTTAATTTTAGCCGCGTGTTCGAGATCAACCAGATGTTTACTGGCGAGATTTTCCGTCGTGCGCATGCGAATATCTGAGCGTTTAAAACTATCTTCCATCTCAAAGAGCAAACCTTCACGTAGTGCACCCTCTGAGAAGTGCATTTCATTGATCTTCAGACTTTGGAAGACAGCGCTAAGTATTGCCACACCTGCGGCGAAAACGGGTTTTCTTTCAGGTGTTAACCCTGATAGTTCGATCTCATCAATGGTTTCCCACTGGCACAATGTTTCAGTCAGTTTTGATAGACGCTTGCTGGTAATGATTCCATCTTCATGACCAAGACCAATCAGAACCTCTTTGATCGCTTTGATGGTTCCTGAAGATCCGAACGCGACTTCCCAGCCTGTGCGGCGGTAACGATGAGCGATAGATTCAAGCTTTTGCTCAGCCAACAGCGTCGCTTTGGTGAAATTGCTACTGGATAACTTATCATCTGTGAAAAAACGTTTGGTATAGCTGACGCAGCCCATTTGTTTACTGTTGATCAGTTCGGGTTCAAACCCCTTACCAATAACCAACTCTGTACTGCCACCACCAATATCAACCACGAGTTTGGAGTCTGATTCTGGTTGAGTGTGAGCCACCCCCAGATAAATCAAACGCGCTTCTTCAACACCAGGAATGATCTCAATTGGGAAGGGCAGAACATCTCGAGCTCGTTGAAGAAAAATATGTGCGTTGTTGGCTTGGCGCAGAGTATGAGTGGCGGCAATCCGAACGTTATCAGGATCAAAGCCTTGGATACGTTCAGCGAACATTGCGAGGCATTCTAATCCGCGTTGCATTGAGGCGTTATCTAAGTTTTTAAGTGCGTCTAACCCAGCTGCAAGTCTAACTCTTTGCTTGTGGCGGCTGACTAATTGCAAATCCTGTTCAACTACTCTTGCCACGACCATATGAAAGCTGTTTGAGCCTAAGTCAATGGCAGCAACATCTCGTATTTCCGGATTCTGAGTCATTCTATTCCAACCTAAATAAGTCGCGTACACACTTGGCGCTTACCCCCTTCACTGCGTGTATAGAGTGATGGGGCCCTTACCAACATCAGCAAAGCTACTGCTCAAGTTGGGTATGTAACTGTGCTTTGCGTTTCTGATTCCTAGTTTGTCTTTCTACCTGTTTAAGATAGTCGTAAATGGCAATCTGCGAGCGTACTTTCTTGCGGTTTCCACGCGGCACATAGTGATTGCTCATCTCTTTATCGATCCATCTCGCTTTTACTGTATCGGTAAAATGGATGTTAATGATATCAATAATGCGCTGTTTAAGTCGTTGGTCACGGACTGGCGCTGTGACCTCTATACGATAATCAATATTTCGCGTCATCCAGTCAGCGGATGAGATGTAGACCTGAGGATCACCAGCGTTATGGGTGATCAGCACTCGAGGGTGCTCAAGGAATCGATCAACGATACTGATGATTCTGATATTGTCGCTGGCTCCCTCGACACCAGGAACAAGTGAACACATTCCGCGGATGATCATTTTAATTTCAACGCCTGCTGAACTGGCTTCGTAGAGTCTATTGACTAAGCCTTTGTCTACCAGATTGTTGACTTTGAGCGTAATCGCAGCCTTTTTGCCCTCTTGAGCGTTGGTTATCTCGGTATCGATGAGGCGATAGAGTTGTTTACGGGAGTTCCTTGGCGAGACGATGAGGTGATTAAACCTAATAGGTCGGTACGGGTTCTCAATGTAGCCAAAGACTTTACTCACTTCGTTGGTGAGTTCTGGATCGGCGGTTAATAGCGAAAAATCGGTGTAGATTCGAGCGGTTTTCTCGTGAAAGTTACCCGTACCAATATGCGCATAACGCACAATGTCGTCCTCTTCTCGACGACTTATCAGTAGCAGCTTGGAGTGAATTTTCAGGCCTGGAACACCAAAGAGTACTTCTACGCCAGCATCCGTCAAAACGCGTGACCATTCGATATTCGCTTCTTCATCAAAACGCGCTTGAAGTTCGACGACTACCGTAACGCTTTTTCCATTGTGTACGGCATCGATAAGCGAGTTCATTAAACGCGAGTCTTTGGCGACGCGATAAATATTGATCTTTATACTTAGCACTTTCGGGTCGAACGATGCTTGACGTACCAATTCACTGATATGTTCAAAGGTATGGTAAGGGTAGTGGAGCAAAATATCTTGCGCCTTGATGGCGTCAAATTTGTTGGCGTACCCTTCAAAGTCCGCACACTCCATTGGCGGTAACGGCTTGTTTTCTAAGTAGTCTCGGCCGACGTTAGGAAAAGCAATAAAGTCTTTAAAGTTGTGATAACGACCACCGGGAATCAAACTGTCGTAGTTTGATATTTTGAGCTTTTCGCATAAGAAATCGAGCATTTCCTTAGGCATTTCTCTTTCGTAAACGAAGCGCACAGGCATAGCGGTTAAACGTTGGCTTACGCCTTCTGACATCTGTTCAAGTAGGCTGTATTCAACCTCATGACTCAAGTCGTACTCTGCATCGCGAGTCATTTTCATCGCGTAGCCATTGAGGCTCTGATATTCAAAAAATCCGCTAAAAAGCTCATCTAGACAATATCGGATGATGTTATCGAGCAAGATGATCGTTTTACGCCGTTTTCCTTTCTGCTCAGGCACCATCACAAAACGAGGCAGGTGATCGGTTGGGATTTCGATCAGTGCGTATTGGTTGAGCTCCTGTTGTGCGAGTTCAACGGCGATATAGGCATATTCATCTTTGAGAAACTGCAAAACGTCAATATCATCACGAAGCATCAAGGGCGTGATGTGGGGCAGAACCTGATGACGAAAATATTTTCGTACCCAGACTTGCTGCGCTTCACTGAGTTGAGTTTCGTTAACAAGAAATATGCGTCTTCGAGCCATATCACGAATCAAGTCCGCGTAGAGCTCATCAAAGCGCTCATTAAGGCGCAGCGCTTTGGTTTGCATTTTGGTCAATAGATGTTTGGAGTTGTCATTTCCGCCACGTTCTTGGTTGATCAAAATTCGGCGTTTGACATCGGCAAATCGTACTTTATAGAATTCATCTAAGTTATTGGAAAATATACCAAGAAATCGAATTCGTTCGACCAGGGGCACATGTTTGTCGGCCGCCTCTTGCAAGACCCGTTCGTTAAAAGAAAGCCAACTTAATTCCTTTTCAATATACAGCTTCTCTGTGCTCATGATCTTACCCTATTACCTACTTGACGGACTCGAGTGAAGCTCCTCCTCACTCACTTTGGATAGCAACTTAAGGGGTTTATATGACATTTTTATTGCATTGTTTTCAGTTGTTTATTGGGAACTGTAATATAATTGTCACCTTATAGAAATATTATACCCTAGGATAAAAATAGGTATGAGACAGGAATGACACAGGCAGAATTTTCTTTGCGAGAACGTGATCGAAAGCGATTGATAAAAGATCGATTGGTTCGTTTCACTGTATCTGCTGGTGGCGTTGGTGTTCTTGCCGCACTGGTGCTGATTTTTGTCTATCTTGCTATGATGGTTTTGCCACTGTTTAGTGACGCAAAATTCACACCTAATGTACGGTCGATAAAGATACAAGCAACGCAAGCTCTTGCGGCGGGTGTCGATGATTATGGTGAAAATGCTTTTGTCTTGTCGTCACAAGGTAAGCTCAATTTCTGGTCGTTAACCGATTCTGAACGGAAACCTGTACTCTCTGAACAACTTGGGCACTCGGGTGATCTGTTTGCTAAAACCATCCATGTGCTTGGGTGGTTTGCTTATGCTTCCCAGCAAGGGGAAGTGACTCTGTTCAAGCCTAACTTAGATTTTGAGCTGCAAAAAGGTAACCGTAAATTCTCACCAAGCGTGACGGAGTTGTCTCTACCCTTCAATCTTTACCGCGAAGGGAATGATCTTAAAAAGTTTGCCTTCGCGAATAGTGACGACCTTACCTTGGCTGGTTGGTACGATGACCAAACGGTTATGGTCCGATGGCAAGATGGCAGCGAGGTTAAGTCGTTTACGTTTCTATCGCCTATATCCAGCCTTGAACAGTTGATACTAACTCCAGATGGTAAAACTCTTTACCTCCGTTCTGGCTCTGAATTGATTGTGGCGGTTCGTCAGTCACAAAATTTTGCAGTGCGTGAAGTGGTCGACTTGAGTCAGGGAAATCCTCAACATTCAGTGATGAATATTGACTTACTTTCTGGGGCATACTCGTTGCTGGTTACTTACCGCGATGGTTTGGTCTCTCAGTGGTTCGACGTGATTAATGAAGGTAAGCGTTCACTTACCTTTATTCGCCAGTTCAACCTTGCCTCAGAATTGCAATTTCTTTTGCCAGATAGTTATCGCAAAGGGTTTTATAGCTTCTATATAAACGGTACGGTGCAGAGCCACTACACGACCAGCGAAAAGCTGGTGATGTTTGAGCGTGCATATCAAAAAGCCCCGCAAATAGCCGCGATGTCAAACAATGAGACTTACCTCATTGCGCTAACGGACGGTTCATTAGATCTTGCGGTAGTGGATAACCCATATCCAGAAATTTCGTTATCGTCACTGTGGCAGCAAGTCTGGTATGAAAGTTATGCGCAACCGGAGTTTGTGTGGCAAACCACGTCGGCGAGTGAAGAGTTTGAAGCGAAATTTAGTCTGGTTCCGATTGTATTTGGGACGTTGAAGGCTGCCGCTTTTGCGATGCTATTTGCTGTGCCGATTGCAGTATTGGGGGCCATCTATACTGCGTATTTCATGACATCTAGAATGCGTAGAATCGTTAAGCCGTCGATCGAATTGATGGAAGCACTGCCGACGGTTATTATCGGTTTCCTTGCCGGCTTGTGGTTTGCTCCTATTGTCGAAAGTCACTTAGCCGCAGTCGTTGCCTTGATGATTTTCTTACCTCTATCGACGGTAGTGATTGGTTTGGTTTGGCATGGTCTTCCTAAAGCGTTGACTGGACGATTCTCTAATGGATGGCATGCCGCAATTCTAATGCCCGCGATTGTTATCCTTACTGTGGTTATTCTGTCTCAAAGTGGCAGCATCGAGGCGTTACTGTTTTCAGGTGATGTTAGAGTTTATCTTGCCGAGCATGGTATCGATTTTGACCAGCGAAATGCACTCGTGGTGGGATTCGCGATGGGTTTTGCGGTGATACCAACGATATTTACCATTGCGGAGGATGCGATTTTCTCTGTACCTAAACATCTATCCGATGGTTCTTTGGCTCTGGGGGCGACATCATGGCAAACGCTGATACACGTTGTGTTATTGACCGCCAGCCCAGGTATTTTTTCTGCCATTATGATGGGGTTAGGGCGTGCGGTAGGTGAAACCATGATTGTGTTAATGGCGACAGGTAACACACCAATCATGGATTGGAATATTTTAGAAGGGATGCGTACGTTATCAGCAACCATTGCCGTTGAGATGCCGGAGTCTGAAGTCGGCAGTTCGCACTATCGCTTGTTGTTTTTAGCGGCGCTGATATTGTTGGTATTTACCTTTGCGGTGAACTCTTTAGCAGAATATGTTCGTCAACGTTTACGTGAAAAGTATCGCTCACTATAACGATCAAAATTTAGGAAGTGTTCAACGTGATTAAGTGGTTTAAATCAGGCTCTCCATGGATATGGTTAACAGGTGGTGCAGTTAGCGTCAGCCTGCTTTCTGTGTTGGGGCTATTGCTGCTGATTGGTTGGAAAGGACTTTCCTATTTCTGGCCTGCGCCTTTGTATCAGTGGCAGACTCCGCAGGGGAATACTCTAGTTGGGCAAATCTATGCGACTGAATATGTGCCAGTTAGTCACTTAACCGAGATGAACGTTGCACTGCCTCAGGAAACTATCGATAAGGGGGTGGTGAAGCGCTTAAATATTAAGGTGGCTAACCGCGATCTCTACGATGCGGATTTTGTTTCGTTGCTTTCTATAGATCTTGAGGAGCCAGCAACCCCCGCTAAGTGGGCCGTCATCGAGAGAGTTCGCGATGGTGATTTTTATGCGAATCCTATCGGCTATCTATACCCAGATGGAACAATATCAACGGATTTAACCAGTGAGATTCGCGACCGCTTGGATTTTGCCAATGAGTTACGCGAAGAGATTGAACGTCTAATTGAAGGCGATGTCCGAGTGATCAGTGCTCAAGCTGAGCGACTAAGACTAGAAAAGCGCAAACGCACTTTGAATGGAAATCTAGATGATGAGTTTGAAGCGCTTTACCGAACTCAGAGTGGTCGTTATGTTGAAGCTCTAGCAGCAGCCGAAAATAAACTCGATTACTTGCGCGGTCAGCTGGCAAATCAGGGGATGATTGTCGAAGATATGACCGGGCAACAAGTGATGATTCCGTTGAACCAAGTCTTAGATATTTGGTATCCGAATCAGATGAGTACTTTGGAAAAGCTAGCTCGTTGGGCTAAGCAGGTATGGAAGTTCTTGTCAGAAGACCCTCGTGATTCAAACTCGGAAGGCGGGGTTTTTCCTGCAATGTTCGGAACCGTGTTATTGGTACTGATCATGTCTGTTATCGTTATGCCGCTTGGTGTCATTGCAGCGATATATCTTCATGAGTATGCTAAGAACAATTCTTTCACTCGCTTGATTCGAGTCGCTGTGATTAATCTCGCTGGGGTACCATCCATTGTGTATGGTGTTTTTGGCCTTGGTTTCTTTGTTTATAGCTTAGGTGGTTCAATAGACGCACTCTTTTACCAAGAGCGTTTGCCAGCACCGACATTTGGTACGCCTGGGCTACTATGGTCTGCACTGACGTTGGCCGTGTTAACGCTACCGGTTGTGATTGTTGCAACGGAAGAAGGTTTAACTCGAATTCCGAACTCAGTTCGTCATGGTTCATTGGCGTTAGGCGCAACGCAATTTGAAACCATGTGGCGAATTGTATTGCCGATGGCGAGTCCCGCAATCATCACTGGCCTGATTCTGGCGGTGGCGCGGGCGGCAGGAGAAGTCGCTCCTTTAATGTTAGTCGGGGTAGTGAAACTAGCTTCGAGTCTGCCGGTTGATAATCAGTTCCCATTTTTGCATTTAGAACGTAAATTCATGCACTTAGGTTTTCACATTTATGACGTTGGCTTTCAAACCACTAATATTGAAAGTGCAAGACCGCTGGTTTATGCGACCTCTTTTTTATTAGTGACAGTGATTGTAGGGCTGAATCTCACTGCGATTAGTATTCGTAATAATTTGCGCGAAAAATATCGAACATTAGGACAAGATTAAACATGTTTTCTGTCAATCAAACACTCGGCTACCACGCGCCGTTAGATGTGAACAATTTGAGCGATGAGCAAACGGCGATTGCGATCGAGGATTTAAACTTGTTCTACAAGAGTTCGCAGGCATTGAGTGGCGTCTCGATGCGAATCCCTAAGGGGAAAGTCACTGCATTCATAGGTCCGTCAGGATGTGGGAAATCCACGCTTTTGCGCTGTATAAACCGAATGAATGACTTGGTTGAAGGCTGCCAAGTGCAGGGACAAGTCAGACTTCATGGAAAAAACGTCTATGATCCAGATGTAGACGTTGCAACCTTACGTCGCCGTGTAGGGATGGTTTTCCAAAGACCCAACCCATTTCCTAAATCAATATACGAGAATGTGGTTTACGGTCTGCGTCTGCAAGGTGTTAAAAATAGTCGCTCACTTGATGATGCGGTAGAAAGAGCTCTTAGAGCATCAGCGCTTTGGGATGAAGTGAAAGATCGTTTACACGAGAATGCGTTTGGACTATCTGGTGGTCAGCAGCAGCGACTGGTGATTGCTCGCGCGATTGCGATTGAACCGGAAGTATTGCTACTTGATGAGCCGACATCGGCGCTCGATCCCATCTCTACATTGACGATAGAAGAGTTGATTAACGAGCTGAAAACTCAATATACCGTTGTAATCGTCACACATAACATGCAACAAGCCGCACGAGTGAGTGATCACACCGCATTTATTCATATGGGGAAATTGATTGAGTATTCTGATACGGATTCTATCTTCACTTCACCATTGAAAAAACAGACCGAAGACTACATTACTGGTCGATATGGTTAAGCAGTTTTAACGGAGATTCTATGAATTTTGGACGTCATATTTCAGGTCAGTTTAATGTCGAGTTAGAATCGATCCGAACTCATGTGTTAACCATGGGCGGCTTGGTTGAGCAGCAGCTCTCTTACGCGATGAAGGCTCTGTATAAGGATGACATCGAACTGGCTAAACAAGTGGTTCGAGATGATCACAAAGTGAATGCGATGGAAGTGTCTATTGATGAAGCTTGTACTCGCATCATTGCTAAGCGTCAGCCAACCGCGAAAGATTTGCGTCTTGTTATGGCGATCATCAAAACCATTACTGATCTCGAACGTATCGGTGACGTAGCGGCTAAAATTGCGCATGCAGCAATTAAATCGCCAACGACGAAAGAACGTCAGTTCCATGTCTCACTAGAACCTCTTTGCCGCCACGCAATTAGCATGTTGCACCAAGTGTTGGACGCTTTTGCTCGTATGGATGTTGATGCGGCAGCGGAAGTGTACAAGCTCGATGATAAGTTGGATGCGGAATATGAAGCGGTTATTCGTCAACTGATGACCTATATGATGGAAGACCCAAAAAACATTCCTAATATTCTGCAGGTTATGTGGTCAGCTCGTGCGATTGAGCGTGTGGGGGACCGTTGTCAGAATATCTGTGAGTACATCATCTACTTTGTTAAAGGCAAAGATGTTCGCCACTTGGGCGAACAAAGCATTGACGACGCATTGCGTTAAAAGTGTAAAATGACCCCAGTGGAAAAAGTGGCTGACCAGTGCGTCCCCAACAGTGTTTTGCTCTCTCAAACGCAGAAACAATGCACCAGAGAAAACGTATCGACCTGATTAAGCACCTTTGCCAGCCCGTCAAGATGTGGAGTGATTGCGTTTGCCAACTGATGGCAGGCTGTGAGACAAACAGACGTTGCGAGGCCTTACGCATATTCAGTTCTTGCGACAGAACGAGAAATGTCCGCAACAGGTTTAAATCTAAGCTGTAAAACAGATCTTTTGCCATGCTATGTCTTAGTATTTCTCGGGAACGAAGGTTTGCTCTTCAAGTGGAGCTCGAATATAGCCTTCTTTGTTTAGTTCTGGTAGCTCGATCTTCGGGTAGGAAATTTCCTGATACTCAATTTGTTCAAGCAAGTGGCTGATACAATTAAGTCGCGCTCGCTTCTTATCATCTGAAGGGACGACCCACCAAGGGCACTGCTTGGTATCAGTGTAAGCGAACATCTGATCCTTTGCTTCTGAATACTCTGCCCATCGGTTGCGAGACTCGAGATCCATTGGACTAAATTTCCAGCGTTTGATTGGCGTATTTATACGTCCTAAAAAGCGTTTCTCTTGTTCTTCATCGGAAACTGAGAACCAGTATTTGAGTAGAATAATGCCCGAACGTTGCAGCATGCGTTCAAACTCAGGGCAAGATCTTAGAAACTCTTCATACTGGTCGGGAGTACAAAACCCCATCACCTTTTCAACCCCCGCTCGGTTGTACCAGCTTCGATCGAACAGAGTGATTTCGCCTGCTGCTGGTAGATGGGCAACGTAGCGTTGAAAATACCACTGAGTTTTTTCTTTTTCTGTAGGGGCCGGTAGGGCGACAACCCTACATACCCTAGGATTGAGTTTCTCAGTGATGCGTTTTATCACACCGCCTTTCCCTGCTGCATCTCGACCTTCAAAGATAACCACGACCTTGAGGCCTTCCTGCTTGACCCATTCTTGCAGTTTGACTAACTCTATTTGCAATCGTTGAAGTTCGTTCTCGTAGTATTTTTTAGTTAGTTTACCGTCGCCCATAATGCACTCCTTTGTTATCAAAAGGTTAGCACTAGTTTTATCTGTATGAGAGTGATATGGCTAAGAACTGAGAGCTTTCACTACCTTTTCAATAGCTTCGCTACTTGTGACGGGAATAAGGTAATCATCGGTATCTTGATTGCCCATTTTGGTCTGATTGTTCTGGGTTTGCATTTTGCTAGGGCGAGTCGCTTTTCCGGATAGGTGGACTTCTCTAACTCGGGTTTGCATTACGATGGATTGAGCATTTTCTGCGTTTAGCCCAGCGCCAGCCATGATGGAAATACGTCCATCAGCCAAGGTTACCATCTGTTTTAAAACGTCGATTCCAAGTTCGGCATTGGCTGCCAAACCTGAGGTGAGAATACGTTCGCAGCCTAGTGAAACAATGTCTTCTATCGCTTGTTGCCAATCAACGCATTGGTCGATAGCACGATGGAAAGTGATTCCGAGTCCATAGATTTTAGCTTTGTCGGTTAATTGCTGAGCCGCGAGCATATCGATCTTGCCTTCAGGAGTTAGGACTCCAAGCACCACTCCTTGTAATCCTGCTTCTGCTGCGGCTTCGATATCCAGCAACATAGAGTCAATATCATCTTGCTCGTAAACAAAGTCTCCTTGTCGAGGGCGAATCATAGCGTAAACCGGAATCGAGGCTATTTGAGCCGCTTTATTCATCAGGCCGAAACTAGGCGTGAGACCGCCCAAAGCGAGTGATGAGCAGAGTTCAATGCGGGTAGCACCGCCATTGATGGCGTAATGGAGGGATTCTAAATTATCAATGCAGACTTCGATATGGTATTTCATGGCTGTTGCTCATTTGGAAAGGTAAGGTCATTCTAGCAGTGCCATTGCAACATATTAGGGTAAACGTGGAAGTTTTTACTTCCCCTTAAAAAACAAAACCCCAGCTTGAGGCTGAGGTTTCAAATCGGAATCGCTTGGTTACGCTGCGTCGTCTTGCGCTTTTTCGCTATCTTCAACAGCTTCAATCTTTTTTGATTGCTTTGGTGTTGGTTTACGCTTTGCACCAAGTGCATAGAGCACTTCTTCTTTGTTTTGTGCTAGGAACATGGCCAAGTCTTCTTGCTTGCCATCATCTTCTAGCAGTTCACTTTTACCCAATAGCTCAAAAAGCTCATCAGCCATATCGAGCATCTTGTCATATGCGTCAGCTTCCGCTTTAGAGGTAAAAGTCATTTTCTCTTCTCCGTTGCGTTCTACCACGTACTTGACGATTACAGCCATGGTTGGTCCTCTAACTCAAATTATTGAAAATATTTACTGTCTGTTTATACAGTTTTTAACCGATTAAGTCTAGGTTACTGACCAATTCTGAGATCCAAGTGGCTAGTCTTTGCGCCATTGATGACAATACTCAATAAAGGTTTTCAGCAGGGGACTTTGGTATTTTTCTTTGTGAACCAGTAGCCAGAAGCGGCGCTTCATATCGAGAGGTAACTGGAGTTCCACCACGCGACCATCTTTTAATGCTGGCTCTGCAGCCAGTTTGGAGAGGCAACCTAATCCCAATCCAGCAGAGACGCTATTGATCAAGGCTTCTGTGGTGTTGAGTTGGAATGATTCCTGCCAATGTTCAATTCTTGGGGCGATGGCTCGTAGAAAAAACTCACGGGAACCGGATCCTGGCTCGCGTAGGATCCAATGGCTATTCTCTAGCTCACCAACGGTGATGACTCCTTGCTGTGCAAAAGGCATATTCGGTGCACAAATGACGCACATTTCATCGTCGCTGAACTGAGTTGAAATTAACTGAGGATGCAGTGTTTTCCCTTCAATCAGTGCCAGATCGAGTTCATAGTCGACCAGTTTTTCACAGATGAGTGCTGAGTTGGAGATAAATAGGCTTTGTGCAAGGTGATGGGTTTCGCGGCGAAAGTCGCTGAGTAGATACGGGGCAAGTTGGTTGCCTATGGTGTCACTGGCTCCAATTCTTAATTGGCCTGACAATGCCTGATTATTATCGAACAGCTGTTCAATATCTTGCGCACGCTCAATGATTTCATCCGCTAAAGGCAGTAGTTTCTGCCCCTCTTGATTGAGGATAAGTCGATTATTTACTCGATCAAATAGTGAATGACCGATCTGTTTTTCAAGTTCAGAGAGTGCCATGCTTACGGCCGCTTTAGACAAAAACAGCGCTTCAGATGCTGCCGTCAGGGTGTCATGCTGAGTGATGGCGATGAAGACCTTTAGTTGTTTCAGAGAGATGTTAGCGGCCATAATTTCGTGTTTAGTTTATCTGAACGTGTGTTCTAAATAATTAGATAGTTTCGAACATTTGGCAAGCGTAAACTGACCTCGAATTAAAGAGATTGTGAGGCAATAATGATTAAAGCAGCAAAAGCAAAAGTGATGGGTGCGCCTACTCCTATGGCGGGCTTAGCTCTAGGGATTGCCAGTTTAGGTTGGTGTTGGGAAAATGCCGCCCCTTTTAACGGTTACGCGCAGTGGTCTGGAGCCTTAATTGCCAGCGTATTGTTGTTGGTCCTCGCGGTAAAATTCTTGTTTCATCGCCACCTATTACGTGAAGACCTTGCTCACCCAGTTGTGGGCAGTGTGGTACCTACCTTCGCGATGGCGACTATGGTGGTATCGAACTCTTTGGGGCATTTTATTCCACTAGCGGGCGACATGTTATGGCTATTTGCAGTAGGGCTACATATCGTGTTTCTTACCAGCTTTGCTTACCATCGCATGCAGGATTTTGAGCTTCACCATATGGTACCAAGCTGGTTCGTTCCACCCGTGGGAATCATCGTTGCTGATGTCTCTTTTTCGGGCAATCCAGCATTGACTCAAATTGCTATGGGTGCGCTTATCTTTGGTATGTTGGCATATGCGATTATGCTACCTCTAATGATCTATCGTTTGATGTTCACGCATGAAATTCCTGATGCTGCGAAACCAACCATGGCGATTATGGCAGCACCTGCCAGCCTTTCACTTGCGGGTTACTTGACGGTCACGGCTGAGCCATCACCCGTTATCATTGGTCTTTTGTTTGGTATTGCAGTCTTGATGACAGCGATTATCTATCTGGCATTTATCAAACTACTTAGACTGCCATTTAGTCCAGGTTATGCCGCGTTCACCTTCCCAATGGTGATTGGTTCTACCGCTCTATTTAAACTCAGTGTGTGGATGGAGAGCGTCGGTATCGCCAGTGAGTATGTTGCCCAAATTTACTGGCTTGCGGGTTTAGAGCTAGTGGTTGCAACAGTTGTCGTTGGTTACGTTGCACTAAGATACCTCGCTTTCTACAAACCAGTGAGTCACGCATTAGGTTTGGTTTCTCACTGATTAACGTACTCCTTGCTCTCTTAGCCGCTTATACAAAGTATTGCGGCTAATGTTCAAATCCTTAGCGGTCGCAGAGACATTGCGACCGTTTTGTTCATAAACCGCCATCCAATCTTCGCTGATTATGGTTTCTTGGCTGCGGCTAGAAGGCAGAGCGATATGATGGTCTGGTGGAGAAAATACTTCGGGCTGAGACGGTTGCAAATCTTGTAAGAAATCATCAGGAAGATGTTCTACGCTAATGGTTTCATCGCCAGCCATCGCCAGCGCAATCTGAATGACACTAACCATCTGGCGAATATTTCCTGGCCAAGGGTGGGATTTGAACATCGACAACACTTCGAGACTGATGTTAGGTGTCTCACCATCTAGGGCGTATTTAGCCAGTAAAAACTTCACTAGGGCTTCTTTGTCTGTTCGCTCTCTTAGTGAAGGCAATGAGAGGTTCAATCCGGTGACTCGGTAGTAGAGATCTTGTCGGAAAGTGCCTCTTTCAACATCTTGTTTGAGGTTGCGGTTAGTGGCAGAGACCAGTTTGAAGTCGACAGGATAAGAGATCGTAGAACCAAGAGGTGTTACCTTACGCTCTTGAAGAACACGCAACAGGCGCGCCTGAACATTCATAGGCATATCGCCCAACTCATCTAAAAACAGTGTCCCTTTATCGGCTTTGCGGATCAGGCCTATATAGCCCTTATTGTTCGCTCCCGTGAAGGCGCCTTTGTCATAGCCAAACAGCTCTGATTCGACTAACTCGGCAGGAATTGCGGCACAGTTGACTGCAATCATCGGAGCATGTTTACGTTCGCTGGATAAGTGAAGCGCATTGACGAATACTTCTTTGCCGACGCCCGTTTCGCCATGAATCAAGATAGGGATGTCGGTATTGAGAATACGGCTCGATTGAGTGATGGCTTTCGCCAGCCTTGGATCGCCCATATTGAGTCGCTCTAAGTCAAGAGGTGCTTTGGCGTTTTTGAGATCGCTTTTGGCAGCCGATTTACGATAATCGAGTTGACGTCCTTTAGGCACTTTAGGCGGTGTAATAATGCCAAAAAAGCTAAAGCGAGAGTGGGTTGTGATTGCTGCTGGATTAAAAGGCGGGTGGGATAGTAACTGCTCCAGCCTTATATCAAAGATCTGATCTAAACGCTGAAGTGCCAGATCTTGCCCTAAGACCACTTCGGCTCGACGGTTGGCAGAAATGATCACACCTTGTTCATTGAACACCAAGAGGGAAGACCACTGGCTATCAATATTTTCCGCTGAAGTGTTAAACCACAAAAGATAGTGTTCTGCTTGAAACTTGGACGCAATTAGTTGATTTTCAATCGCCTGTGACATCAGCTTTACCATACCTAGAGTGTGCGCGGTTGGCATGTAGGCGTCACTGGATATCGAGAGCACTCCGGCCATTTTTCTGTCTGCATCAAATAATGGGGCAGCGGAGCCCGTCATAAAGCGGTTAGACGTTAAGAAGTGTTCATCGTGAAACACTTGAACAATGGAACCTGTCTCTAGTGCTGTACCAATTGCGTTGGTGCCAATCAGGTTTTCCTGCCAGTTAACGCCATTCTGAAAGACTTGAGGCTGCCGTTGCGAGAAGAAACGCTGTTCACCCCAACTGTTCAACACCTGTCCATTGGTGTTCGCTAATGTGATCAGGCAGTTGCTGTTGGCGAGTAAGCTGTCATAGAAGGGCAATACCTTTTGCTGGGTAGTGGTTAATAGCCCTGAATGCTCTTCAAGGGTATGGCTAAAGGCCTGACCGGTCTCCATTTCAATTATTGGATGACTATTGTGAACGAGCCCCGCCTCCCGGCACCTTTGCCAGGATCGCTCAATCATAGATAGATGTGTTTTGTCCATGGTCTTGACCACTTGCAGCGTTAAATTGGCCTGAATTAAGTCATTATTCTAATTGTTCGTATGTGAACGTTAATGTTCACAAACGCTCATCTAACATATCACTTTCATGAACACATTGAACATCAACTGAACACATTTTATTAACAAATGTTACAGGGGTCTCATATGCGAAATTGCTAATAAACCAAGTGCCTTACTGACTTGTTCATCAAAATATCTTTATGTTTAAAGGGCTGTAAGACGATATGTGAATTTTTTGTTGCTTATTTGTGTAAGTTGGCACGACTCTCGCTGTAGTGAGCAATATCGAAAAAGATTGTTGTTCGAATGGTAAGGAGTTTTTAGTGTCATTAACACTTGAGCAGGTAAGCAAATATGTTGACGGAGATATGCATATCTCTGATGTCAACCTCACTTTTGAGCCGGGCTCGTTTAACGTGTTGCTCGGACGTACGTTAGCGGGTAAGACCTCTTTAATGAGGCTCATTGCAGGGCTGGATCGTCCGACTTCTGGGAAGATTTTAGTCAATGGTATTGATGTGACGGGCGTGTCGGTACGCGACCGTAACATCTCAATGGTTTACCAACAGTTTATTAATTATCCCAACCTGACTGTGTTTGAGAACGTAGCTTCGCCTCTAAGACTTGCAGGGATGGCAGATAAAGAAATTCAGGAACGCGTTTATGCGACAGCAGAAATGTTGCGCATAACTGAACACTTAAACAAGTACCCACTAGAGCTATCAGGTGGTCAGCAACAGCGTACGGCTATGGCAAGAGCTTTGGTAAAAGATGCAGAGATCATTCTGTTCGATGAGCCATTAGTGAATCTTGACTACAAATTGCGTGAAGAGTTACGTCAGGAGATGCGCGAGCTATTTCAGACCAGACATACGATTGCTATCTACGCGACGACCGAACCGAACGAGGCACTTGCACTAGGAGGTACGACGACCATTCTTCATGAAGGAAAAGTGATTCAGTCTGGTCCAACCGCTTCTGTTTACCATCACCCAGACAATGTGGACTCCGCGGCCCTATTTAGTGAACCGCCGATCAATCTTATTTCTGGGGAAATAACCTCGAACGAAGTGACGTTCGATCAAAGTGCACATTTCCCGTTAAATCAGTCACTAAGTAAATTGGAAATGGGTCATTACCAGTTTGGGATTCGGCCAAGTCATCTGAGCTTACTGCCTAAAAATGATGATGATGTTGAGCTCACCGTTCAGGTTGAAGTGGCGGAAATCAGTGGCTCTGAAACCTTCCTTCATGTGCGCAACGCTCATCTCGATATGGTACTGCATTTACCGGGCGTTCATAGCTACGACGTTGATGAGACGATCAAAATCTACATTCCAATCCACAAATTTTATGTCTTCGGTATGGATAACAATCTCATCCATGCCCCGATTCGTGATGTTAGGGGATAGCGTTCATGGTTCAAATTACACTTAATTCACTGGCTCACACCTATGATAAGAAGCCCACGTCTTCTTCGACTTATGCCATCAAAGAGATGAACCATGTTTGGAAACAAGGAGGAGCCTACGCGTTACTAGGGCCTTCTGGTTGTGGTAAATCCACTTTGCTCAACATCATTTCTGGCTTAATGAGCCCATCTCAAGGGGATGTGATGTTTGATGATGTGAGGGTGAACGAACTTCGTCCTCAAGATCGCAATATTGCTCAGGTTTTTCAGTTTCCGGTGATTTACGACACCATGACGGTGTACGACAACCTTGCATTCCCACTGCGCAATATGAAGGTTCATAAAGCCAAAATACATTCCAAGGTGACTGAAATAGCAGAGATTCTGGAGCTGACTAATGTGTTGTCTAAAAAAGCCCAGCATCTCACGGCGGATGAAAAACAGAAAGTATCTATGGGGCGTGGTTTAGTTCGAGATGATGTTTCGGCGATTCTGTTTGATGAACCGTTAACGGTTATCGATCCGCAACTGAAATGGAAGCTGCGCCGCAAGCTCAAACAGATTCATCAGCAGTTCAATATCACTATGGTCTACGTGACTCATGACCAACTTGAGGCGTCCACTTTCGCTGATGAAATTGCCGTGATGTACAACGGTCAGATTGTTCAGTTTGGAACGCCGCGTGAGTTGTTTGAACGACCAAATCACACCTTCGTTGGTTACTTCATTGGTAGCCCGGGGATGAACTTAATGGAAGTCACTCCAACGGAAAATGGCGTTCGGTTTGATGATGTAGAAGTGCCACTATCTGAATCTTACCGCCACGCCATCTCTCAGGCAGGGAGCGATAACATCAAAATCGGCATTCGACCTGAGTTTGTCCACGTATGGGAGAAAGGTAATGAGTCGGCGTTGAGCTGTGAAGTGCTCCATGTCGAAGACCTTGGTACCTACAAAATCGTCACCTTGCAATTGGGCTCTAAGCAGATCAAAGCACGCTTACAAGAAGATCAGCCGGTGCCTGATAAACACGCTTATATCAGCTTCCCAGAGCAATGGACCATGCTGTATGTCGATGAATTTTTAGTCAATGTAGGGGAAGAGTAATGGATAAGGTTTCAAACAATAAAGCATGGTTTCTTGTCCTGCCAGTGTTTGCGCTGGTGGCTTTCAGTGCCATTGTTCCTCTTATGACCGTAGTGAACTACTCGCTACAAGATATCTTTGACGCCAATACGGCTTATTTCGTCGGCACGGAGTGGTATCGTGAGATTCTCAATGATGAAAGGTTGCACGGTGCACTTGTGCGCCAGTTTGGATTCACTTTTACCATTCTGCTCATCGAAGTACCGCTAGGTATCATCGTTGCTTTGACCATGCCAACCAAAGGTCGCTGGTCTGCTTTTTGCCTAATTGTACTGGCCATTCCTCTGCTGATCCCGCTTAACGTGGTAGGGACCATTTGGCAGATCTTTGGCCGTGCAGACATCGGTCTGTTTGGTTGGGCTCTCAATGGTATGGGGGTGGATTACAACTACGCAGGCAATCCAATTGATGCGTGGTTGACCGTGATTCTGATGGATGTCTGGCACTGGACTTCATTGATAGCACTCCTGTGTTATTCGGGGCTGCGCGCGATTCCGGATGCGTACTATCAAGCTGCGAATATCGACCGAGCATCGACATGGTCAATCATTCGTTACATTCAGCTACCTAAGTTAAAGAGCGTTCTTCTGATCGGCATTCTGATCCGATTTATGGACAGCTTCATGATTTACACCGAACCGTTTGTTTTAACTGGCGGTGGCCCTGGTAACTCAACCACATTCCTCAGTCAGACACTCACCAAAATGGCGATTGGTCAGTTTGATATTGGTCCGGCTGCGGCATTCTCGATCATCTACTTCCTGATCATCCTATTGGTGAGCTGGGTGTTCTACACCGCAATGACGCACGGTGAAAGCAAGTAAGGAAACAACAATGGCGATGACAAAATCAACATACACCCGATACACACAGATCGTCGGGCTAGCGTTCTACATCATCTGTTTGATGCTGCCAATTTACTGGCTGCTCAACATGTCTTTTAAAGAAAACCAAGAGATATTAGGAAGCCTGAGCTTCTTTCCTGAGAACTGGACGTTTAAGAACTATCAGACCATTTTCTCCGACTCTAGTTGGTATATGGGGTACGTCAACTCGATCATCTATGTAGTGATGAATATGGTTATTACCTTAACGGTTGCGTTGCCTGCTGCTTATGCGTTCTCTCGTTTTAAGTTCGTCGGTGATAAGCACCTGTTCTTCTGGCTGTTAACCAACCGTATGGCACCACCAGCCGTGTTCTTGCTGCCATTCTTCCAGCTTTACTCTTCGGTTGGTTTATTTGACACCCATATTGCGGTCGCATTGGCGCACTGTCTGTTCAATGTGCCTCTTGCGGTATGGATTCTGGAAGGTTTTATGTCGAGTGTTCCCCGCGAAATCGATGAGACCGCTTACATTGATGGTTACAGCTTTCCTAAGTTCTTCATCAAAATCTTTTTGCCGATGATCCGTTCGGGGATTGGGGTCTCGGCTTTTTTCTGCTTCATGTTCAGTTGGGTCGAGCTGTTGCTTGCTCGTACGCTGACATCCGTAGAGGCCAAGCCAATTTCAGCCGTTATGACTCGAACCGTGAGCGCGTCGGGTATTGACTGGGGTGTGTTGGCTGCGGCTGGGGTACTGACCATCTTACCGGGTATTTTGGTTATCTGGTTCGTTAGAAATCATGTCGCGAAAGGCTTCGCGTTAGGTCGAGTATAGGAGAAACATTATGGCTTGGATGGCATGGACTACACCTTCAGCACTGTTCTTCCTAGGAATAGCTCTGCTCTTGCTCACGATGACGGTTCGAGAAATTCGTACACCATGTATTGAGCGCAAAGGATTCCTTCCGATCACAACCACTCGTGGTGATCGGCTGTTTATCGGTTTATTAAGCTCCGCTTTTATCCACTTGGGATTTATTGGGTTTACTGAACTGACAATTTGGGTGCCATTTACGATCTGCGTAGTTTGGCTGGGTACGGTTTTGAAATGGGGATAACAACAACTGACTGACATGTGCTCCTGACCAAGCTGACAGTAAGTCATAGTCACAGGGTCATGAGCGTAATCAATAACGTAAGAGACAGAATACTCATAACTGGAGTTACACAAGAATGAAAAAGGATATCAAAAAGTCTTACCTTGCACGTAGTTTGGCGCTGACATTTGCGCTTGCTGCAATCTCTCCAGCTGCATTGGCTGATATAGCAGCAGCGAAAAAGTGGATGAGTGAAGAGTTTACTCCTTCGACACTGTCGAAAGAGGAACAAACGCAAGAGATGCAGTGGTTCATTGATGCTGCTAAGCCTTTCCAAGGTATGGAAATTAATGTTGCCTCTGAAACCATCACAACGCACGAGTATGAAGCGAAAGTTTTGGCGAAAGCATTTTATGAAATTACCGGAATTAAGGTGAATCATGACCTAATTCAAGAAGGTGACGTCGTTGAGAAACTACAAACTCAGATGCAGACTGGCCGTAACATCTATGATGGCTACATTAACGATTCCGACTTAATTGGTACTCACGTTCGTTACGGAAAAGTTGTACCTATTTCAGACTTCATTGCTGGTGAAGGAAAAAGCGTTACTAACCCATATTTGGATTTGCCTGATTTTATTGGTTTGGATTTCACAACGGGGCCTGACGGTAAATTGTATCAACTTCCTGATCAGCAGTTTGCGAACTTATACTGGTTCCGTGCGGACTGGTTTGAGCGCGAAGATCTAAAAGCCAAGTTTAAAAAAGAGTACGGCTATGAACTCGGTGTTCCATTGAACTGGTCTGCGTATGAAGATATTGCAGAGTTCTTCACCGATAAAGTGAAGACTATCGATGGTGAGCCTGTGTACGGACACATGGATTACGGTAAGAAAGATCCTTCTCTAGGTTGGCGTTTCACTGACTCATGGTTCTCAATGGCTGGTGCTGGCGATAAGGGTACTCCAAATGGTCTACCGGTTGACGAGTGGGGCATTCGTATTGAAGGCTGTAAACCAGTCGGTTCAGATGTCGCTCGTGGCGGTGCAACCAATGGCCCAGCCGCAGTGTATGCGACAACCAAATACGTAGACTGGCTCAAGCAGTACGCGCCACCAGAAGCTCAGGGCATGACGTTTGGTGAAGCAGGTCCAGTTCCGGCGCAAGGTTCCATTGCTCAGCAAATCTTCTGGTACACCGCTTTTACTGCTGACATGACCAAACCTGGACTACCGGTCGTGAATGAAGATGGTACGCCAAAATGGCGTATGGCACCTTCGCCACGTGGTCCTTACTGGGAAGAAGGCATGAAGCTGGGTTATCAGGATGCAGGTTCTTGGACATTCCTAAACAGCACACCACTTGACCGCCGTCAGGCAGCGTGGTTATACGCTCAGTTTGTGGTATCGAAATCCGTGAGTTTGAAGAAAACGCTGGTTGGTTTGACTCCAATTCGTGAATCAGACATCAACTCTGATGCTATGACAGAAGTTGCGCCGAAACTCGGCGGTTTGGTTGAGTTTTACCGCAGTGATGCACGTAAGCAGTGGACGCCAACGGGAACCAACGTTCCTGACTATCCGAAGCTAGCACAGCTATGGTGGCAATACGTTTCTGAAGCGGCAAGTGGCGAGAAAACGCCTCAGGAAGCATTGGATGGTCTAGCGCAAGCACAAGACCGTGTACTACAGCGTCTAGAGCGTAGTGGTGCACAAGGTGAGTGTGGTCCGAAACTGAATGAGAAGAAAGATCCACAGTACTGGTTGTCGCAACCTGGTGCGCCTAAAGCCAAGCTGGCCAATGAAAAGCCACAAGGCAAAACGATCGCTTACAAAGATCTCATCGCTCAATAATTAGCTCTCTAACAATGAGTTGATAATTTCTCCCTCCTACCCGCTCTTGTCTGTCTAAGGCTTGAGCGGGTATTTTGATTCGAGCCAAATCATACGCTTATAACACTCTCGAAATTTAGCTGCATGTGCTAGTCTCACCCTAGTTGCGGCATTAATAGTGTGAGTGTGTTTTGTTTACTGTCTACCATTCCAATCAAGTGGATATATTAAAATCCTTACTTGTCGAGCTTGTACGGCTTAACCCTTTGTCAAACCCATTTGAGCAAGAGCAGATCTTAGTTCAGAGCCCGGGGATGTCTCAGTGGCTAAAGATGGAGCTAGCCAAGGAGTTTGGAGTGGCAGCGAATATCGAGTTCCCTCTGCCAGCTACTTTTATTTGGAATATGTTTACTCAGGTTCTACCTGACGTACCCAAACGCAGTGCATTCAACAAAGAGTCAATGACTTGGAAATTGATGCTGATTTTGCCTGAGTTACTCGGGCGCGAGGAGTTTGAACCACTCAAACACTATTTAGAGCAAGATGATGACAAATCTAAGCTCTATCAGTTGTCTGAAAAAATAGCCGATATTTTTGATGGCTATCTCGTCTATCGTCCAGAATGGATAGCCGCTTGGGAGGCTGGGCAGACGGTGTTTGAACTCGAGGACGAACATCCGTGGCAGCCTATCCTATGGCAGGCACTTTATGATCATACGGTCGCTCTTGGTCAGTCGCCTTACCATCGTGCCAATCTTTATGAGCACTTTATTGATACCTTAGAGAGCAGCCAGGCGAGTTTTGATCATCTGCCAAAACGCTTATTTGTGTTTGGTATCACTTCTTTGCCTCCGCGCTATATGGATGCGTTAAAAGCTATTGGTGAGCATATCGACGTTCATCTGATGTTTACCAATCCTTGTCGTTACTACTGGGGAGAAGTGCGAGATAGAAAATTCCTTGCTCGTTTAGCGGCTAAGCATCGTAAGCATGTGGTATGGAATCAGGATCACTCCGAACAGCATGGCGAAAGCGAACAGTTAAAAGGCGGTTTAGAAGAGAACGTCATCGACGAACTGCATACCGACGCGGTTGGCAATAGCCTGTTGGCTTCTATGGGTAAGTTGGGGCGCGATAACATGTATTTGTTGTCACAGCTTGAATCGAACGAGATCGAAGCTTTTGTTGATATCGAACGAGATAGCCTACTTCACCATCTACAAGCGGATATTCTCAATCTGGAAGAACACCAGAATGACCAGCAACTAGAGACCAGTACACACAAGCAAGTCATTGTTTTGGAAGATAAGTCGTTGACCTTGCATGCTTGTCATAGCCCGATGCGTGAGGTAGAAGTGCTTCATGACCAGCTATTAGCGATGTTCGATTCGGATCCGGCGCTCAAACCACGCGATATTATTGTTATGGTGTCGGACATTAATGCCTATAGCCCTGCGATACAGGCGGTATTTGGGAATGCACCGGGCGAACGATTTATTCCTTACTCAATATCCGACCGAACCGCAGATCAAGAAAGTCCAATCCTTAATGCCTTTATGCAGTTGGTTAACTTACCGAATACTCGTTGTTTGGCGTCAGAGCTGTTGGAATTACTCGAAACTCCAGCAGTACTAGCACGATTTGAATTAAGCGAAGATGAGTTTATTTTAGCTAAGCAGTGGGTTGAGGAATCAGGTATTCGTTGGGGATTGAACGCCTCAACGAGTGAGGAATTTGAATTGCCGGCAACCGAACAAAATACATGGCAATTCGGCATTGAGCGTATGTTACTTGGTTACGCGATGCCGAATAGCGCTGGTTTGTTTGAATCTCAATCAGGAACGATCGCCCCTTATAATGAAGTTCAGGGCATGGGGGCCGAGCTAGCGGGTAAGCTGGCACACTTTATTGAAACCATCAGCGATTATCGCCAACAACTGCAACTCACCCAGTCAATTGATCGCTGGCGTGAAGTCCTCACCTTATTGCTCGATGATTTTTTCTTGGTCGAGTTGGAAGGTGAGGCAGCATTGAAATCGATTCGAGATACTTTGGCCAATCTTAAAGAGCAACTTACTGATGCCGCCTTTGAGCAAACCTTAGCGCCAACGATCGTGGCTCAGTATCTACACAATAAACTCGCAGGGACGAGAGTCAGTCAGCGCTTCTTAGCTGGACAAGTCAATTTTTGTACCTTGATGCCGATGCGCTCAATTCCATTTAAGGTTGTCTGTTTGTTGGGGATGAATGATGGTGTTTATCCTCGTTCAATGCCCGCAGAAGGTTTCGATCTAATGAATGGTCGAACCAAACCAGGCGATCGTTCTCGTCGTGACGATGACCGCTATTTGTTCCTTGAAGCAATACTTTCAGCGCAGCAAACGCTTTACATTAGCTACGTTGGCCGTTCGATTCAGGACAATACTGAGCGCGTCCCGTCGGTATTGGTGTCTGAGTTAACAGAATATTGTCAGCAAAACTATTGTTTGGAGGGCGATGAGTCGTTGCCTAGTGATGCGTCTGGAGATGGGTTACTTCGTCGGTTGATTCACCGCCATTCTATGGTGCCATTTAGCGCCAGTGCATTTGTCGGTCAACAGCCAAGCTATGCCAAAGAGTGGCTGCCCGCTGCAAATAGACAAGGTCAAAGCGGTGGTGAGTTTAACCGTCAGCTTGAGGATTATCTGCTCGATGCCACTTATCCGTTGGAATTGGATTTGGTTGAGTTGCAGCGTTTTTGGCGTTTACCTGTTCAGTATTTTTTCAATCGCCGTTTGAAAGTAATATTTGAACCGCCACTGCCTGTTATGGAAGATGACGAGCCTTTCGTACTGAATGGTCTGCAAAGCTATCAGATGCGTGATGGTCTGCTCGATAGTTTGCTGAAGCACCGACTGGCAGGTGAACAAGATTCACAAACCGTTATAAAACGCTTTGTTGAACAACAACGTGCTCAAGGCAAGCTGCCAGTAGGTGCGTTCGGTGATATTGAATTTGAAACCAATCGCGTTCAGGCTGAAGAATTGGTCGAGAAATTAACTTTCTTATGTGGTGCTGAGCAGGAGGATTTGGAAATCAAACTCAGCTTCGATGTGCTGGGAGAGGATAAACTCGTCAACCTTACTGGCTGGCTGACCCAACACTATCAATCTGGATTGATTCGCTACCGTAGCGGAAGCATTCGTGCTCAAGACTACCTCGCCGCGTGGATTGATCATCTCTCAATGTCAGCGATGGGTATTAATAAGCCCACTCACATGATTGGCTACGATCGTAAAGAGGGCGTGGTTCATCTGGTTTACCCAGCCGTCAATGATTCGACATATGCTAAGTCACTATTAGCTGAATTGATCCGTCTGTTCTATCAGGGTATGACGCAGCCGTTGTGCTATTTCCCTAAAACCGCCTTAGCGTGTGTTGAAGCGGGTTTTAGCCGTGGTAATTGGGTAGACGATGAAGAGAAGTCGCTGAAAAAAATGGCGGAAACATTTAATGACAGCTTTATGGCTGCTGGTGAAGGTAATAATCCTTATATCGCGCGAGTTTGGCCGAACTGGAGTGACGAGCTGGCAGCACAAGTACGAATGATGAGTGCATTGGTGCTTCAGGCTCCGCGCTTAACCGCAAAAAATCGTGAAGATGTTGAGTGATTGATAGTATGAGGAAAGTAGGTGGCCGCCAGTAAATCATTATTGTGTAGGGCGTTCGCTGTACGGCCACAGGTCAGAGGGACCATGATTCGGTTGGTTGTTCACAAGTGCGGTTAAATCCAAAGTTAACGTCACTTGTTCAACACATTTCGCGGATACTAGCGGTTAGAACAATCTTCTGCCGTGAGAAAGATCCCATAAAGTCCTAACTATTTAGGCGTTTAACGTAATTACAATCATTTTTAAGTCTAGATCACACTTGGATCTTGGGTTTTGATTAGAAAGGTAGAATTTTTATGACAGCAACGTCGATGGTGACCCCGCTAAATGCCATGACTTTTCCTTTGCACGGTGCCCGGCTTATCGAGGCATCGGCGGGTACGGGTAAGACATTTACCATCGCTGGCTTATACCTCAGATTGCTTTTGGGTCATGGTGATCCAGAAACCAAGCACCAAGTCCCTTTAACTGTTGATCAGATTTTAGTGGTCACTTTTACGGAAGCGGCTACGGCAGAATTGCGCGATCGTATCCGAGCGAGGATTCATGATGCACGATTGGCGTTTGCTCGAGGGACAAGTCATGACCCTGTGATCCAACCTCTGCTTGAAGAGGTTCATGATCATAAGCAGGCGGCTGATATCTTGCTTCAAGCCGAGAGGCAAATGGATGAAGCCGGGGTCTATACCATTCACGGTTTCTGTCAGCGTATGCTGACCCAAAATGCGTTTGAGTCAGGCAGTCGATTTAATAATGAGTTTGTCACGGATGAAAGCCACCTTAAAGCACAAGTGGTTGCTGACTATTGGCGGCGAAATTTTTATCCACTGCCACTGAACTTGGCGGGTGAAGTTCGTCGACTATGGAACGCTCCTTCTGACCTGCTGCGCGATATCAGTAATTATTTAACGGGAGCACCGTTAAGCCTTTCGGTTAAAGCGATGAGTGGCACGCTGGCGGATCTGCATAAGCAAAATCTTGAACGTATTGATGAGTTGAAACAGTTGTGGCGAAGCCATCAGGATGACTTTTTTGCCATCATCAATGATTCTGATGTGAATAAACGCAGCTACACCAAAAAATCCCTGCCAGCGTGGCTGGAAGAGGTCAACCATTGGGCTGCGTCCGATACCACGGGCTATGACTCTCCAGACAAGCTGGAGCGTTTTTCTCAGCAGGTACTGTTTGATAAAACGCCAAAAGGGCGGGCGCCAGAGCATCTTGTATTTTCGGCGATCGAAGAATTTGTTGCCAATCCGATCACTCTTAAAGCGCCGATTCTTGCTCATGCAATAGAGCATTGCCGTTCTATGCTGGCAAAAGCGAAGCAGCAAAAACAGTGGTTATCGTTTGATGACCTGTTAACTAATCTCTCTGCTGCCATTGATAGCGATGAATCAGAATTGCTTGCGGAGCGTATTCGGACGCTATATCCGGTTGCGATGATTGATGAGTTTCAGGATACCGATCCTCTGCAATACAGTATTTTTAGCCGTATTTATTTGAACCATCCACAATGTGGGTTGTTCATGATCGGCGATCCTAAGCAGGCCATTTATGGTTTCCGTGGCGCTGATATTTTTACATACATCAAGGCTCGTAAGCAGGTTTCGTCTCACTTTACCCTCGGAACCAACTGGCGTTCAAGCGCAGATATGGTGGCGGCTGTAAACCAGATTTTTGAACTACCGACCAGTCCATTTATTTATGATGAGGACATTCCGTTCCTTGCGGTTAATCATAGTCCTAATGCTCAAAATCGCACTTGGTTCATCGGTGACCAAAAGCAACCTGCGCTGACCTATTGGCTGCAAGACGCTGACGATAAACCGCTACCGAAAGGTGAGTATTTGCAAGCTATGGCCAGAGCGACGGCTGACCAGATACAGTCAGTACTAACGGCGGCGCAAGAGCAGAGGGCTTACTTCGTTGATGGCGATAAGCAGCATCTGATACAGGCCGGTGATATAGCGGTTCTAGTTCGCACAGGTAGCGAAGGTCGCATGGTTAAAGAAGCGCTAGCCAAGCAGGGCATAGCGAGCGTGTACCTTTCGAACCGTGACAGCGTTTTTACTTCTTTGATCGCACAAGATATTCAGCGTTTGCTGCAAGCTGTACTTACACCTGAAAATGACCGTGCCTTGCGTGCCAGTCTCGCTTCAGAAATTTTTGCTCTTGATGCCGGAACACTCGACAAGCTCAATAATGATGAGAATGAGTGGGAAAGTGCGATCAATGAATTCAAAGAGTATCGCAAGCTATGGAGTCAGCGTGGTGTGCTACCCATGCTGCGCAGTGTGATGAGTAAGCGTCATATTGCCGAACGTATGCTGGAAGAAGAGGCGGGTGAGCGCAATCTTACTGACTTAATGCATATTGGCGAGCTCTTACAACAGGCGAGCCAAGAGCTGGAAAGTGACCACGGTTTGCTGCGTTGGCTCGCTCAGGCAATCAGTGATGCGCAAAATGGTTTGGGAGGCAGTGAGGAGCAAATTCAGCGTTTGGAGTCAGAACGCAACTTGGTGCAAATCGTGACGATTCACAAGTCAAAAGGTCTTGAATATGATCTTGTTTTCTTGCCTTTTGCTATGAGTCATCGAGAAGCAAGTGAAGCCAAGTATTACGATGCTAAGCAAGATCGAACCATTTTAGATATCGCTAAGCAGGATTCGTCGCTTGCTCAGGCCGACAAAGAGCGTTTGGCAGAAGATCTGCGTTTGATATACGTCGCCTTAACTCGTGCGGTTTATGGTTGTTTTATTGGCACGTCTCCGTTGAGAAATGGGCGTTCAACCAAAGAGCCTACGGGGGTTCACAATAGTGCGATGGGGCATTTGCTTCAGGATGGTCAACAGGGCGGTATACAAGATTTAACCATAGCTATTCAAAAGCAAGTGGATGGATTGAATTGCGTTGTGCTTTCAGCGTTGCCCCAACAGCATTTACAACCGTTTAGCTTACTAAATGAGTCTCAACATTCACTGACAGCCAGTGAACTGAGTCATGAGATTGATCGTAACTGGCGGATTACCAGCTATTCAGGATTGGTAAAGCAGGGCTCTCATCATAGCGATGAAGCCTTCACGGATCTGATGCACCTCGATATTGATTCTTCCGATGAACAGGATCAAGACGAAATTGCCGACCCAGAAATGTCGATTTTTACTTTTCCGCGAGGAGCAAGACCTGGCACCTTCTTACATACCTTATTTGAAGAGGTTGAGTTCACTCTGCCTGCGACCAGCATTGAAAACAGTGAAATTATTCTCCAGCTATTAGAAAGTGAGCAGTTAGACATCAATTGGCTGCCTGTCCTTCAGCAACTTATCGATACTGTGTTAGCGACACCTTTAGATGGTAAATCTTTGTTACTCAAACAAAAAGGCCCTAATCAACGACTGGTTGAGATGGAATTCTTATTACCGATTGAAGTGCTTTCGGCTCCAGCACTTAACCGAACGATTCAGCGCCATGATCCGCTGTCAGCCAAAGCGGGTGACCTTGGTTTTCACACCGTTCAAGGTATGTTGAAGGGTTTTATTGACTTGGTATTTGAACACCAAGGTAAGTATTACGTTCTTGACTGGAAGTCGAATCACCTTGGCGATGAGGTGAGTTTCTATCACGGCGATGCATTAAGAACGGCAATGGCCGATCATCGCTACGATCTTCAATATCAGATTTATGCTTTAGCACTGCACCGTTTTTTGCGGAGCCGTATCGCCAACTATGATTATGAGCAGCATTTTGGTGGAGTTTACTACCTGTTTTTGAGAGGTATGGATGGCGCGAGTGACCATGGTGTATTTAGTGCCAAACCGAGCTTGGAGTTTTTGATCGATATGGACAAACTGATCGATGGTGAAGCGATTGATGTGAAGCAAAATAGCGCAGGCCAGATGGAGTTACTTTGATCATGATGAATCTAGTTCAAACCCTCAAGCAGTTAGCGCTGAAAGGCGGTATCCGACAACTTGATTATCAATTTGCTCGATTCATCGAGTCTCAATCTCATGACCCATATCTGGGGTTCATTGCCGGAGTGGTGAGTAGTGAGTTAGGAAAAGGTCATATTTGTCTTCCATTGAACGATGCTCAGGGACAGGTGGTTGATCTCAGTTCAAAGCTTGGTCTTTTTGGTGAGGCTGCCCATCAACTTAATCAAATCTTGGTCGGAGTGGATTGGCATCAGTGCCTTAGTTCGGCGCCATTAGTCGGAACAATGGGAGAATCGCTGCCACTAATATTTGATGGTAAACGGCTCTACCTTCATCGCTATTGGCACTACGAAGTCGCGCTAGCCGAACGCTTAAATAGCTTTGGGTCACCTATGATCCAAAAGCCTACTGAAGTACAAAAGCTCGCAGACCTGCTCGATCATCTTTTTGCCAGAAATTATCGCTATCTATTTGAAGATATTAAGAAAAGCTTTGAATCTGGAGAGCTAAATTCGGTGCTTCGTCAGCGTATGGTTTGCGATCACCTAGACGTCGTGTGCGAGGAAATCTTGGATTGGCCTACCATAGACCAAAAGCTTGTTGCGGCGAAAAGTGTCTCTGATTTGTTGGTGTTAGATGAGTTGGTCCCTATGGCTGCTTGTGTTAACTGGCAGAAGGTTGCGGCAGCGGTTGCGCTGAGCCGACGTTTTGCGGTGATTTCAGGTGGACCGGGAACCGGTAAAACAACAACGGTAACCAAATTACTTGCAGCGCTTATCGAGCAAGCACAAAGCAATAATGAATACCCAACCATTAAACTAGTAGCGCCGACGGGGAAAGCAGCAGCCCGTTTGACGGAATCGATAGGTAAAGCGGTTGCTGGTTTGCCAGTATCGTTAGCGCTCAAGCAAGCGATTCCTACAGATGCAAGTACCCTTCATCGTCTATTGGGCGCGATACCAAACAGCGCAGAGTTCCGACATAACCAAGATAATCCACTTCACTTAGATATTCTTGTCGTCGATGAAGCCTCTATGGTTGATCTGCCGATGATGTACAAATTGATTGATGCGTTACCTAAGCATGCGCGTTTGATCTTACTTGGCGATAAAGACCAGCTTGCTTCGGTAGAGGCGGGAGCGGTGCTTGGGGATATTTGTTCGTTTAGTCATTTTGGCTTCAGTCAGTTACAAGCGACGCAAGTGGCGCGTTTAACGGGCTATACAACACTGGCTCAGACAAATAATGTTCAACCTTCGATAGCCGATAGCTTGTGTATGCTCAAAAAGAGCTACCGTTTTGATGCACGCTCAGGTATCGGTCAACTTTCTCAGGCGGTCAACGCAGGCTCGGCACAGAAAGTCGATTGGGTGTGGCAAAAAGAGTTTGCTGATATCGCCAGATTTCCTATCGATAGTCAGCACTACAGTCAATTAATTCAATCCCTAGTCAACGAGTACAGCGACTACCTCAAACGTATGAATATTTCGCAACACGATGCTAGTACCGGTCAACTTGAAACCGCGGCTCATAAAGCGAAAGCCGTATTGGAACTATTTTCACGCTGTCGTTTGTTGTGTGCTATTCGTGAGGGAGACTTTGGGGTTAAAGGGCTAAATCTGCGTATTGAACGCGCCTTGGCTGCACGTAAACTTATTCAGGTTCAGGACGAAATTTGGTATCACGGTCGACCAGTAATGGTGACACGCAATGACCATTCGCTAGGGCTTTACAATGGTGACATTGGTATCTGTATGCTTGATCAGTCAGACAGTCAGCCAAGGTTGAAAGTCTTTTTTGAACTTCCGGATGGTAGCGTGAAATCGGTGCTGCCAAGTCGAGTTCCAGAGCATGAAACCGCCTACGCAATGACGATTCACAAGTCACAGGGCAGTGAGTTTGAGCATACTCTAATGATTCTTCCACCTGAGTTTACCCCTATTTTAACACGTGAGTTGATCTATACAGGGATCACGCGAGCCAAGAAGCGTTTGAGCTTGTATGTCGATGATAGAGTGATGAAAAGAGGCATTAAGGTTCGGACTGAGCGAGCAAGTGGATTGATAGAGCGGTTGCAAGCGAATGGATAACCTTCCGTGGTTATCGAATGCAAAAGTTAAAGTGCTTTAGTGAAAGAAATACTGCGAATGCGGTATTTTTTTTGATAGTTCAAAATGAATGCTTTTAAGCCTTCTGTAACGGGAAAGACGCAGTGAACGTCTAGATTTTCTAACAGTTCATTGTCTGCCATATCCCAAAAACTCTGGACTGAGTTACAGATAATTTTTTTCATCGACAGTTTGCTCTAAGTGACGTAGTGAGTTACCTCAAGCAATCCTTGCGACTTAACTTGCGAATAAGTTAAGCGGATAAGTGAATCCTATTTAGCTCCCATTAATTTGGGAGCTCGAATTTTAAACAATCTGATGAATGAAATAAAGTGAATGATGTAGGAAAATTCACCGCTTCAAGCGCAACTATGAGAATATCAACGTCTTACAGCTGTAAAGAGAGTATTTTCGATTTACGTTGATAGTTGTATAAGTTTTGCTTGTGTGATGGCAAAGAGTCGACACCCATTTCATGGAAACCCTGCTCTCTAAACCAGTGGAGACTATGAGTCGTCAGGACGAAAATTTGTTCGATCCCCTGAGCTTTTGATTGCAATCTCATATGGTTAAGCAGCAATAGTCCTCGATTTCCATCGCGGTATTCTGGATGAATGGCCACACACGCCATTTCTGCCATTTTCTCATCAGGATAAGGATAAAGAGCTGCGCAACCAATGATCAGCCCATCTTTATCAATAATGGTGAATTGATGAATCTCTTGCTCAAGTTGTTCACGTGAACGTCTGACAAGAATGCCTTGCTCTTCTAATGGGCGAATCAAATCAAGAATGCCGCCAATATCGTCAATATCGGCAAGTCTGACTTGCTCTGCACTCGCCTCAACGACCTGAGTACCGATACCATCGAGAGAGAAAAGCTCTTGAATCAGTGCGCCATCAACTTTGTAGCTGACCAAGTGGCTACGTGGAACACCCGCTCGACATGCTGCTGTTGCTGCTCTAAGGAAACGTAAAGTCCCCGAAGAAGAGTCATTGTCTCTGCCGCGTTCGTTTTCCAGACGAGACAGAATCCGTTCTGCGTCTTTGGGAAACAGCTCGGCGACCGCGTTGCCATATTCATCAATGATGCCTTGTTCAGAACAGAAGCCAATCAACTTATCGGCATTTAATTTTATTGCGACTTGGGTCGCCACTTCTTCAGAGAGTAAGTTGAAAGACTCTCCGGTCACTGAACTGGCGATAGGGCCAAGTAAAACGATCGAACCTTGATCAAGCATACGATTGATGCCTTGTGCATCGATACGTCTTATGCGCCCACTGTGACAATAGTCGATGCCATCGTCGACACCGAGCGGTTGAGCGATGACAAAGTTACCGCTGACAACGTTGAGTTGAGTACCGGCCATCGGCGTATTACTGAGGCTCATCGATAGCTGTGCGGTAATGCTCAACTGTAGTTGCCCTGCGGCTTGCATGACGTAGTTGAGAGATGTCTCATCGGTGATCCTGATACCTTTGTGGTAAGGCGTGTGATGATTATTTTGTTCAAGAAGATTGTTAATTTGTGGACGCGCTCCATGGACCAATACAATTTTCACGCCCAAGCTATGCAACAGTGCGAGATCGCTGATAATATTGGCAAAATTTCCATCTGCTACAGCTTCACCGCCGATCATGATAACCATGGTCTTGTCTCGGTGAGCATTGACATAGGGAGCGGATTGTCTGAACCCCTTAACCAGAGCTGTACTTCGAATCTTCACAATATCTTCCGTAATGAATTTATATACAGATATATTGCAATTTTATTCTTTTTTCGGCAAGCGTTTTTTAGCGTCTAAATCTATTGTTTTTAGGCTTGGGTATAAGTATTTCTTCTAGCTGAACTTGTGAATAATGCGTCACTCTGAGCGGCGCTAGGAGATTTGATTCGAAATTGTCTATATTTTGAACGACACTTAGAGAGTGAATTCCATACTAGTGATGGGTAGGTAGTAAAGAAAGTGAGTAGTGTAAGTAAGGGTAAAAAGAAGCTCATAGAGCGAGCCATTTTGCTGTTAGCGATCGTCGCAGCTGTTGGTGCCGTTATGTTGGCCAATGTTCTTTATGACTTCTATCTAGAGAAAAAATACCCTAAGTCGAATCTTTATGGGACTTGGACTGAACAGAACGTCGCGTCTTATTCTGCAGAAGCGTTTGTCGTGACACCTGCGGGAGTCGCGATTGATGGTGGGGTTGTAGACACACACTACTCCTGGAACGGGACATATCTTGAGTATCAAGTTGGAGATAAGACTCGTCGCTTTAAAGTGCTCAATGAAGAGTTGACTGAGTTACAACTTATCTCCGAGCCTCACTACCAGCCGGTGTATCGATTGTCAGAAAACGATTAAAATTAACATTCACTAACGGCTGGCTAATTGCGTATTTCAGTCAAGTTTGTCATGCTCTTAGCATCGCTTGAAAGGAATAAAATTAGTGTTCAAAAAATATCTTCCTATCGCCGCAGTCAGCGTTTTGTTTGGCTGTGCGCAACCCACCGATCGTGCTCAGCAATATATCGATGATGAATTCAATTCGATTTTGAATAAATCCTCACTTGTTGAGTCTGACAAACCTCGTGACTTTACTGAGTTCCATCGTCAGACTGAATTGGTCGTCGATAACTCGCCCTCATTGGCGGCCACATACCAACCTTTGTATGAAAAACTCAATGAGTGGATTCTTCAAAGTGGTGAGCCGACAGAGTTTGCTAACTTCGGCATTCAGGCTGCACAGCTAGGTGGTGGAGATAAAAAAGGCAATGTCCTATTTACGGGATATTTTTCTCCAGTCATGGAGCTTCGTCATCAACCGAACGAGGTCTTCAAATATCCGGTTTATGGTAAACCCGCTTGTGAAAGTGATTGTCCTACTCGTGCACAAATTTATGATGGTGCGCTTAGCGGACAAGGATTAGAGCTCGGCTATGCTGCCAATATGATAGATCCATTTTTAATGGAGGTTCAGGGCAGTGGTTTTGTTCATTTTGAAGATGACGATACTTTGGAATACTTCGCTTACGGCGGCAAAAATAACAAAGCGTACGTGAGTATTGGACGCGTGTTGATTGAGCGAGAGCTCGTTTCACGCGAGAAAATGTCAATGAAAGCGATCAAGGAATGGGTTCTGGCAAACGATGAAGAGACTGTTCGTGAACTTCTAGAGCAAAATCCATCATTTGTTTTCTTTGAACCGCGCGCGGATGCGCCAGTAACAGGTTCTGCCGGAATTCCATTATTGCCTATGGCGTCGGTTGCTGGCGACCGCAGTATCTTTCCTATGGGGACGCCTATATTGGCTGAAGTACCTCTGCTGAACTCAGATGGTTCATGGAGTGGCGCACATCAGCTCCGTCTTTTGGTCGTGTTAGATACCGGTGGGGCTGTAAAGCAGAACCATCTTGATTTATATCACGGCATGGGACCGAGAGCGGGGATCGAAGCTGGGCACTACAAACACTTTGGTCGTGTATGGAAGCTGGGTCTTGAAAACTCAACGACTCAAGCGCCTTGGGCATTGCCACCGGAAAAGCGACAATAGTTGAACAAGGACTCGTCTCCTTCATCTAGACTTTTTATTGAAGAGTGCGTATAAATCGCACTCTTTGTTTTTGTACCAAGCGGAAAACCAATATGCGTGAACTCGATACTCCAGCTTCTGATAATTACAACCAACGTTTTGGTGGCACTCGCCGTCTTTACGGTAACATTGAAGTCGAGATTTTGCGTGCTGCGCACGTTTGTGTCATCGGTATTGGTGGCGTGGGTTCATGGGCGGTAGAAGCCTTAGCTCGTACCGGAATTGGTCAACTGACACTTATCGATATGGACGATGTGTGTGTAACCAATATTAACCGTCAGATCCACGCTATGTCTGGTACTGTTGGTCAAAGTAAAATCGAAGTGATGGCAGAGAGAGTGAAGCTGATTAACCCAGAATGTAAAGTTAATCTGATCGATGACTTTATCACTCCTGACAATCAGCACGAATACTTGAGTAAAGAGTATGACTATGTACTCGATGCGATTGACAGCGTAAAAGCAAAAGCGTCCTTACTTGCCTACTGTCGTAGTAACAAAATCAAAGTCATTACCACTGGTGGTGCTGGTGGTCAGGTTGATCCAACCCAGATAAAGGTCGCTGATTTGACTAAGACGATTCAGGACCCACTAGCGAAAAAAATCAAAGATACGCTACGTCGCCATCATAATTTTCCAACCAATCCAGCACGTAAGTTTGGCATTGATTGTGTATTTTCAACTGAGCAGTTGAAATACCCTCAAGCAGACGGCACGGTTTGTGGCGTTAAGTCGACAGCGGAAGGCCCAAAACGTATGGATTGTGCGAGTGGCTTTGGTGCTGCAACGGTAGTGACGGCGACCTTTGGCTTTGTTGCCGTATCTCGCATTGTTGAAAAGCTAATCCAAAAACACAGTAAGTAACAGGTGGATTTTTCTATGTCGTCGTTTCCTCAATCTCCATTTGGCCACGATATTAGCGTTGAAGATATCATTGCGACTATGCAAGGTTTCAAAGGCTGGGAAGATCGTTATCGTCAGGTTATCCAGTGGGGTAAAAAACTACCTCAGATGCCTGAAGAGCTAAAATCGCAACATGTGACGGTGGCAGGTTGTGAGAGTCAGGTTTGGTTGGTTCACGAACAGCTAGAAGACAAGTGGTATTTCTGTGCTGACTCTGATGCACGCATTGTTCGAGGTCTGATTGCACTGGTGCTGGCTGCATTCGATGGCAAAACCACTCAGGAGATCGCGAGCTTTGATACTGATGGCTATTTCGAACAGCTAGGTCTGATTGCACACCTGAGCCCTTCCAGAGGTAATGGTCTTAAAGCGATTGTTGAGAAGATAAAGCAAGTCGCCCAATAATTTTCTCCTATTCAGCCTGTCAAAAAGGCGGACTGATTATTACTGTTTAAAATTTAATCATTGCGATATTAACGCCTTAATAAATACGTGGCTTTACAATGCTTGTTGTCGCTGCGTAAAGGCTGTACAATTCGCGCCCTTATTTAATGTTCCGTCGCTTGAGAGGCCACATGACCACTGAAAAAATCAATCTACTCGACTTTGATCGTCAAGGTATGCGTAAGTTTTTTGCTGACCAGCTCGGTGAAAAAGCATTCCGTGCAGATCAAGTAATGAAGTGGATCTACCATTTCGGTGTTGATAACTTCGAAGACATGACCAACATTAACAAGAAGTTACGTGAGAAACTTGAGCTTCGTTGTGAGATTAAAGCTCCAACCGTGGCGGAAGCACAACACTCTTCTGATGGCACGATTAAGTGGGCTATGAAGGTGGGTGATCAAGACGTTGAAACGGTATACATCCCAGAAGATGACCGTGCAACGCTTTGTGTTTCATCTCAGGTAGGCTGTGCGTTAGAGTGTAAGTTCTGTTCAACGGCGCAACAAGGCTTTAACCGTAACCTAAAAGTGTCTGAGATTATTGGTCAGGTTTGGCGTGCTGCACGTGAAATCGGTCTACAGAAAGAGACTGGTCGTCGCCCAATTACTAACGTCGTTATGATGGGGATGGGTGAACCGCTACTGAACATGAAAAACCTGATCCCAGCACTTGAGATCATGCTAGATGATCTAGGTTTCGGTCTTTCAAAGCGTCGCGTTACTGTGTCCACTTCAGGTGTGGTTTCTGGTCTTGATCAGATGACGGGTAAAATTGACGTTGCTTTAGCGATCTCGCTGCATGCACCAAATGATAAGCTTCGCAGTGAAATCATGCCGATCAATGACCGTTGGGACATTCAGGACTTTTTGGCATCTGTGCGTCGCTACATTGCGTCTTCAAACGCTAACCGCGGCAAGGTAACCGTTGAGTATGTGTTACTTGACCATGTTAATGATGACATGGACCACGCACGTGAGTTGGCAGAGCTACTCAAAGACACGCCTTGTAAAATCAACCTGATTCCGTTTAACCCGTATCCAGGTTCACCATACAAGAAGCCAAGCAACTCTCGTATCGACCGCTTCCAGAAAACGTTGATGCAGTACGAACACACAGTCACGGTACGTAAAACACGTGGCGACGATATTGATGCAGCATGTGGTCAGTTGGTGGGTGATGTCATCGACCGTACTAAACGTACTGCGATCAACAAAGCCGCAAAAGGTGAGACCATCGAAATTAAAGCGGTTTCATAATCACGTGTAAGAATTTACTAAAGCCAGAGCTTCGCTCTGGCTTTTTTGTTACATCGTGTAGCGATATTTATGTCAAAATAACGAAAAACCTTGAGCTGCTTGTAAAATATGCACTTTCTCTGTGTTGTTTCATCTATGATATCTATTAGAATTAAAGGTTAACGCTTTCGGGGTATTCCCCTGTTTATTGAGTGGAGCGTAACTTTTTATTAAATGAGGCTTTGACCTCGAATTATTTCAGGGCTTGGTTATCTCGCATTCAACGAAAAATAAATAATTAAGATGCGAATTAGCAAGGCACTAACGAGAAGAGAATTATTACCATCATGACTGCTGAACAACAAACTCCAGCTAGCGAAGAGCAAGTAGAAAAAGTACAAGCGGGTACGCTATTAAAGAACAAACGTGAGCAACTTGGTTTATCGCAAAAGCAAATTGCCGACCGTCTCCGTCTCCGTCTTTCAGTCATTGAGAATATCGAAAACAACAACTTTGCTTCTGATCAGGTTGCGACCTTTACTCGCGGTTATCTACGTTCTTACGCTAAAGCGGTAGGAATTGAAGAATCCGTCGTCCTTTGCGCATTGGACGGGTGTGAAGAAACTAAGCCAGAACCTCAGGAGATGAAGAGCTTTTCACGAAAAACCAAACGTGAAGCCCATGACAGCCGTATTATGACCCTTACTTGGGGGATCTTTGCGGTCATTATTGGTATCTCTTCCGTTTGGTGGTGGCAAAACCAAGAAACGACCATGCTCGACTTAACCAGCCAAACAGAGCAGGAAATTGAGCTTGAACAGCAGACTGCTAACCAAGAGCTCGACTTTACCACTTTAGAAAGTGCGCAGCCGCAACCAGAGGTTGCGCTCGATGCTAATGCCGATGACGTGCCAGAAGTGGAACCCGTGTTAGAACAACCAGATTCTCAAGCGCCTCTAGAGACAGAAATTGTCCCAGAAGTTGCAAAACAAGCTCAGCCTGAAAAACAGCTAGAGCAAAACGTTAATACTACGGAAGCAGAGCCTGTGTCTGAGTCAGTTCAATCGACGCAATCCGACACGGTTGTTAATCTGCTCAAACTCACTTTCTCAGATGATTGCTGGATCCAGGTTAAGGACTCTTCAGGTAAAACATTATCGACTGGTGTGAAAAAAGCAGGGCAGACGCTCGAATTAAGTGGCAATTTGCCATATAGCGTCATTTTAGGTGCCCCTGAAAACGTTTCAATGACATTAGCGAGTGAACCTGTCGACCTTTCTGGGTATACTTCAGGCAAAGTAGCAAGATTCAACTTACCTTAGAAATTACTATGCAATACGAATCTCCGATCAAACGTCGTCCATCGACTCGTATCTACGTGGGCGATGTACCTATTGGTGACGGTGCACCAATCGCAGTACAGTCAATGACCAACACCCGAACAACAGACGTTGAAGCGACTGTTGCTCAAATCCGTGCTTTGGAAAATGTCGGTGCAGACATAGTGCGAGTTTCTGTACCAACTATGGATGCAGCCGAAGCATTTAAACTGATCAAACAACAGGTCAATGTCCCACTTGTCGCGGATATTCACTTTGATTACCGAATCGCACTTAAAGTTGCTGAGTACGGTGTTGACTGTTTACGCATTAACCCAGGCAACATAGGCAACGAAGAGCGCATTCGTTCAGTTGTCGATTGTGCTCGCGACAACAATATTCCTATTCGTATTGGTGTTAATGGTGGCTCTCTGGAAAAAGATATCCAGATGAAATATGGCGAACCAACGCCAGAAGCCCTAGTTGAATCAGCAATGCGTCATGTCGATATTCTAGACCGTCTCAACTTTGACCAATTTAAAGTCAGTGTAAAAGCGTCGGATGTCTTCTTAGCTGTCGATTCGTACCGACTACTGGCGAAGAAAATTGATCAGCCGCTGCACTTAGGTATTACCGAAGCGGGTGGTGCTCGTGCTGGCGCGGTTAAATCTTCTGTTGGTCTTGGTATGTTATTAGCGGAAGGGATTGGCGATACGCTGCGCATCTCTTTAGCGGCTAACCCAGTTGAAGAGATCAAGGTTGGTTTCGATATTCTGAAATCACTGCGTATTCGTTCACGCGGTATCAACTTTATTGCGTGCCCGAGCTGCTCTCGTCAAGAATTTGATGTCATTGGTACGGTCAACGCACTCGAAGAACGCTTAGAAGATATTATTACACCGATGGATGTTTCGATTATCGGTTGTGTCGTTAACGGTCCGGGTGAAGCTGAAGTGTCGCATCTAGGACTAGCAGGAAGCAACAAGAAGAGTGCTTTCTACGAAGACGGCAAACGTCAAAAAGAGCGTTTTGATAACAATGATCTCGTCGCGCAACTTGAAGCGAAGATTCGTGCCAAGGCTGCGATTCTTGACGAGAAACAACGTATCGACATTAAAGTACAAGATTAATCTCAACCTAGATTACGCTAAGTAATTAACCTAACGGTAGATATTGTGGCAAAGAAAATCCAAGCAATTCGAGGCATGAACGATTGCCTTCCAACTCAATCACCACTGTGGCAAAAACTTGAAAACACAGTGAAAAACGTAATCAGCGCATACGGTTACAATGAAGTGCGCATGCCAATCGTTGAGATGACCCATCTATTTAGCCGTGCAATCGGTGAAGTAACCGATGTGGTTGAAAAAGAGATGTACACTTTTGAAGACCGCAATGGCGATAGCCTGACTCTACGTCCAGAAGGCACTGCGGGTTGTGTACGTTCTTGCATTGAAAACAGCCTGATTGATCGCTCAGAGCAGCGTTTGTGGTACATGGGACCGATGTTCCGTCATGAGCGCCCACAGAAAGGTCGCTACCGTCAGTTCCACCAGTGTGGTGTTGAGGTATTTGGTCTAGATGGCCCTGATGTTGATGCTGAACTTATTATGATGACAGCGCGCTTATGGCGTGAGCTGGGTATCGATAAGCATGTACGTCTTGAGCTTAACTCTATTGGCTCGCTGGATGATCGTGCGAACTACCGTACCGCACTGATTGCTTTCTTAGAGCAGCACCTTGATGTTCTTGATGATGATTGTAAGCGTCGTATGCATACCAATCCACTACGTGTTTTGGATACAAAGAATCCAGATGTACAGGCGATTCTTGGCGATGCACCTCGCCTTTCTGATTATCTAGGTGAAGAGTCTAAAGAACATTTTGCAGGACTTTGTGAACTTCTTGACGCTGCTGGTATCGAATACACAGTTAACGAACGCTTAGTTCGTGGTTTGGATTACTACAACCGCACTGTATTTGAATGGATCACTGAGAGCCTAGGTGCACAAGGCACCGTTTGTGGTGGTGGTCGTTATGATGGTCTGGTTGAACAGTTAGGCGGTAAAGCAACACCTGCTGTTGGCTTCGCTATGGGTCTAGAGCGTCTAGTATTGATGCTTGAAACTTTGGAATTAACTGAAGTTCGTCGTAGCGTTGACGTTTACATGGTCACAGCGGGTGAAGGCACTATGATGGCGGGTATGAAGCTAGCGGAAACATTGCGTGAGCAGGTACCAGGTCTACGTGTTATGAACCACTTTGGTGGTGGTAATTTCAAGAAGCAGTTCAAGCGTGCGGATAAAGTCGGCGCAGCGGTCGCATTGGTTCTTGGTGAAAACGAAGTTGCGGATAACACAGTTGTACTGAAAGATCTGATTGGTGGTACACAAGATACATACAGCCAAGCAGACGTTATCGCAAAACTATCTGAGCTAGTTTAAACAATTTATCTATTCTCAAAAGTGGTGATGAGTATCGCCACTTTTTTAAGATGTAAGAGGACAGGAAGTGGAACTCTACGATACTGAAGAACAACAAGTAGAAGCGATCAAAGATTGGTGGAAAGAGAACGGCAAAGCAGTCATTTTGGGTGCGGTTGTTGGTCTGGGCGGTCTGTTTGGTTGGCGTTACTATCAAGATTCTGTAACAGCCGCTCAAGAAGCCGCGTCTGAAAGCTACACCAAAGCGGTAGAATCATTAGCAGAAAAAGGCGCATCAGCAGAAGGCGATATTCAAGCTTTCATTGATGCCAACAAAGAGACTGAATACTCAGTGCTTGCTGCGTTACAACTGGCTAAAGTTCAAGTTGAAGCGGGTAATCTGGATGAAGCGTTGGCTCAACTAGAGTGGGCGAAGTCTGCAACCAAAGATGCAGCAGTATCTGCGGTACTTAACTACCGTCTTGCGCGTGTTAAAGCGGAGCAAGGTGAGTTTGATGCCGCTATCGCAGAACTCGCCAACATCACTGACCAAAGTTGGGCAGGTCGTGTTGCTGAGTTGAAAGGCGACATCTTGTTGCGTAAAGGCGATACACAAGCAGCGTATTCTGCATACACAGAAGCGCAGCAATCTGGTGACGCTAGCCAGGCTCTACAAATGAAACTGGATGACCTAGCCAAGTAAGGGCGTAGCATGAAGAATATGCTTAAAAAGGCGCTTGCAACGGCAATGTTTGTTGGCGTACTGGCGGGCTGTGCTAGTGAAGAAGACACCATTATCATGGCGCCAGTTCCTCAAGTGGACAGCGAGTTCATACCTAAATCGGAGTGGAGTAATTCAGTCAGTGGTGGTGTAGGGCAATACTACTCAAAGCTGACACCTGAATATGCTTACGACAAAGTGTTTGTCGCGGGTCGTGATGGCGTGGTTAAAGCACTTGATCCTGAAAGTGGTAAAACACTTTGGGAAGCCAATGTTGAAGCTGATGTGTCGGCTCGATTGTCTGGTGGTATTACGGCAGCGTACAGTCAAATTTTCGTCGGTAGCGAAAATGGGCGTCTATTCGCCTTCAACGAAGAAACGGGTGAGTTAAATTGGCAAGCTGACGTTGATGGTGAAGTGCTCGCTGCACCAGCAACGGATAGCAACCTTGTTATTGTCCATACCAACAAGGGCATCTTGCAGGCACTGGATCAAGTGACCGGTGAAGTAAAATGGACCATCAGTACAGAGGTTCCAAGTCTGACTTTACGTGGTAACAGTGCACCTGTGACTGCCTCTGGTGGTGTGTTCTGGGGTACGGCTAATGGTCGATTGGCCGCCGCTATTGTCGAACGTGGACAACTCATTTGGCAGCAGCCAATTGGTATGCCACAAGGTGCGACAGAAATCGATCGTCTAGTTGACGTTGATGCATCTCCATTAATTTTAGGCAGTACACTGTACATTGTTGGCTATAACGGTCAGTTGACGGCCATCGATCTACGATCGGGTAAAGCGGCGTGGAAGCGCAACTACTCATCCTCAACTGACTTAGTGAGTGACGGTAGCCGTTTGTTTGTTGTGACCGACCAAGACCACATTGTGGCGGTTGATGCTCGTAGTGGCACCGAGTTGTGGTCAAACGAGCAATTAAAGCATCGTCTGGTGACAGCACCAGTCATGATTAATCAGTACGTTGTTGTTGGTGACAGCGAAGGTTACTTATATTGGATTGATCGCAGTAGCGGCGAGTTTGTCTCGATGCAGCAAGTCAACAGTAGTGGCTTTGCCGTTGCTCCAATTGCGGTTCCCGGTGGTTACGTAGCTGTGACTCGCAATGGCGATGTAAAGAAACTGACGATCAACGAGTAATCGTGTGATATAATTCACATTCGGCTCCTAGCTGGTAACAGTTGGGAGCCGTTTGTTTGTTTTAGATACCCATAGTTTGATGTGGTTATAGGTAAAGGTCTCACGACGTGATTTCTGCTGAGTCGTTACCTATAACTACATAAAGTAAAGAATATTGTAGAGGTTGTTATGGTACCTGTTGTTGCTCTGGTAGGGCGTCCAAACGTTGGCAAATCAACGTTGTTTAACCGATTGACTCGTACACGCGACGCATTGGTTGCGGATTTCCCTGGCTTAACTCGTGACCGTAAATATGGCCAAGCTAAGCTTGGTGAACACGAATTTATCGTTATTGATACCGGTGGTATTGATGGCACAGAAGAAGGTGTTGAAACCAAAATGGCTCAACAGTCACTGGCGGCAATCGATGAGGCGGACGTTGTACTGTTTATGGTCGATGGTCGTGCTGGTTTGACTGCTGCTGACCAAGCTATTGCTTCACACCTACGTAAAATTGAAAAGCCATCAATGCTGGTTGTAAACAAGGTTGATGGTATCGATGCTGATGCGGCAAGTGCAGAATTTTGGCAGCTTGGCGTAGAAAACATGTATCAAATCGCTGCGGCACACGGCCGAGGCGTAACGGCACTTATCGATCTAGCTCTTAACCCATTCGCAGAGCAACTTCTTGAAGAAGCAAAAGGTGAGATTGAAGATCTGACCGAGTTTGTCGATGAAGACGAGAAGCTCGACTACAGCGAAGAAGAGGCGGAAGAAGAGTTCAAGCGTCTTCAAGATCAGCCAATCAAACTGGCCATTATCGGTCGTCCAAACGTAGGTAAATCGACACTGACAAACCGAATTTTGGGTGAAGAACGCGTTGTTGTTTACGATATGCCAGGAACGACTCGTGACTCTATCTACATTCCGATGGAACGTGATGGTCGCGAATACGTATTGATTGATACCGCGGGTGTTCGTCGTCGTACTCGTATTAACGAAACGGTCGAAAAGTTCTCGGTAGTAAAAACACTCAAAGCAGTAGAAGATGCGAACGTTGTTATGCTGGTTATCGATGCGCGTGAGAACATCTCAGATCAAGACCTGAGCTTACTTGGCTTTGCGCTGAATGCTGGTCGTTCTATCGTTATCGCTGTCAACAAGTGGGACGGCCTAGATATGGACGTCAAAGAGCAGGTCAAGAAAGAGCTCGATCGTCGTCTTGGCTTTGTTGATTTTGCCCGTATTCACTTTATTTCAGCGCTTCACGGCACAGGTGTTGGCCACCTATTTGAATCCGTGCAAGAAGCGTACAAATCGGCTACGACTCGTGTCGGTACCTCTGTTCTGACTCGTATCATGAAGATGGCAACGGATGATCACCAGCCACCAATGGTTCGTGGTCGTCGTGTGAAGCTGAAATACGCTCACGCAGGTGGTTACAACCCTCCAATCGTGGTTATCCATGGTAACCAGGTTAATGAGTTACCAGATTCGTACAAGCGTTACTTGATGAACTATTACCGTAAGTCACTGGAAATTATGGGTACACCAATTCGTATTCAGTTCCAGAACAGTGATAACCCGTTCGAAGGCAAATCGAACAAGATGACACTGTCTCAAGAGCGTAAACGTAAGCGCTTGATGAGCATGATGAAAAATCGTAAAAACTGATCTTGATGAGAAAGATCAGATTGTCGAGTTAAATGAAAAGCGCCGCATTCGTTCCGGCGCTTTTTTTATAGGAATAAACGATGCAAGTTACCCCCACGATTACCCAATTCTGCCACGGAATCTGGCAGTTAGACGCAGACATTCAACTGTTACAGCGTGGTAGTGAATATCTTTACGTTGTGACGGATAAAACGCCCTTTCACCCTGTTAGCCACATTTGGCCGGATCATCCGGCAGATAAAGGGACACTGAACCAGTTCCCCGTTCTTGATTGCCAAGTTGGTGCGGTAGAACTGGCAACGGGTGAGTTATATGTTGGGCATGAGATTCCAGTCAAGCGTGACGAATCCGGTTGGTGTTTTGTCGTCGTACACTGTTTAGCAGCAGATTGTTCTGCATTGCAGCTAGGAGAGCGAGTAACTCTTGCTGTAGACAAGGCTTACCAAGGTTCGCTAAGTCGTGGACATAGCGCGGGTCATTTATCTTACTTAGCGTTGAACAAAGTGTTAACGGAGCAAGGTTATTGGAGAAAAGACGCTGACCGCAAAGACCCTCATGGCCATTACGATTTTAACAGCTATGCTCAGGTCACCAGCTTTGTTACTCCTGATCAATGCTTAGATACCTATCGACTAGGTAAAACGTTACGTAAACGTGGCCTGAACAGCGCAGATATGCTGAGTAATCTTGAGCAAATTCAACAACAGGTGAATCACATTTTGTTGCAGTGGATCGAACTTGGTTCAGAGGTCAAAGTAGAGTGTCATGGTGAAGCATTGACCGATTCGCGTTACTGGCAGTGCGATCTCCATCAGGGGGAAATAGCGGTAATCCCTTGCGGTGGCAGCCATGTAAACTCATTGACTGAATACGCTGCTATTGAAGTGCGCTTAACTCAGATAGATGAGCAAAACATTGAAATGCACACCAGTGTAAAGCCATTATAGTAGCAAATGATCTTTTTATTAAATCCTGTTTGGTTTGGCTTTTGATTCATTCTTGGATTTAAATTCTGTTTAAAATTGAAATGCAGCATATGTAACTTATGCTTTCGGTGTGTGGTTATATAAATATTCTTTTTAGGGTAGATCGCTGATCAAAATGGATTTTGCCGATGATCTGTACAAGATCATCTAAGCGTGTTCCAGTTCAGATAATTTCATATGTGTATATGATATTCTCCTCATATAACTATATTAAAAAAGAATAAGGCACGCGAAATGAACACGTACAGCCTGCTCGATGCTCACCGGGCAGTGAATCGTTTGTTGCAGCAGTTAGCTTTAGGAATGGACAAGTCTCGACTAAATGAAGCCGTTATCGCATTGTCGGAACAATTATTTGGTCGAAGGCTCGCGTCTATTTTGCGACATATTGACGGACACTTGTATTTAGAATACGCCCCACATTTGCCTGAGTTTTATAATCAAGCGATTGAAGGGGTCGCCATCGGACCTCAAGTCGGCTCTTGTGGTGCAGCCGCGGCAACGGGAAAACCGGTTGTCGTCTCGGATATAAATCAGCATGAAAACTGGCGGCCCTATACGGCTTTAACTCAGCAAGCGAATCTGCATGCCTGTTGGTCTGTACCGATCATTGCATCTGATAGTAGCGTGCTTGGTACATTTGCCATTTACAGCGAAAAACCGTCCTCCCCGACCACAGAAGAACTCGAAATACTTGAGATGGTCGCTTCGTTATATGCGGTTGCACTGGAAAAGTATCAGTTGGAAGAGCAACTGCACTTTCACGCAAGCCGTGACCCTCTAACACGCTGTTTCAACCGTAGAATGTTGCAATTAGAAGTGCAAAATACATTGTTGAATGATGAAAATCGCAACTTGCTGTTTGCCTGCTTTTTTATCGATATTGATAGCTTCAAATATATCAATGATCGCTTTGGTCATGATGTTGGGGATAGTGTGTTGATCGAAGTTGCCGAAGTACTCAAGCAACAGTTTCAGCTTCGTTCGGTGCTAGGGCGCTATGGAGGAGACGAATTTGTTGGCTTCTGTTGCTTCGAAAGCTTGTCCGATTTGGAAGACTTCTCTGGCTGTTTAGAACGTGCCTTTAATGATATGCGACTCATTGATGGCTATCAGGTCAAAGTCAGTGTCGGTTATAGCTACAGTCATAAGCCAAATAGTGATTCGATTGAAGGGATAATTCGACGTGCGGACCAGTCAATGTATCAGGTTAAGCACGCAAAGCGCAGTCTATACTGATTAAGATCATTGCTGGTAGATGATGAAGCGAATGATACTGATGGAAAGATATTGTTAGATCAAAGAGAGTGCTATGACGGAAAATCAATGCCCTAGCTGTAATGCTGAACTGCAGTGGGATGGACAATATGAGTGCCAGAGCTGCCAAGTCAGCTACAAGAAAATAGGCTACTGCCCAGATTGTGACGCGGAACTTGAGAAGCTTCAGGCGTGTGGAGCAGCCAACTATTTTTGTAACAGCTGTAATGAGTTAAAGTCTAAATCGAAAGTAAGATTTGAGTTTGTTGCTAATTGACCGTTGAACAAACTTCGCCATCAGATAAGCGGGTGACCAAGATGTCACCTGCTTTTACGTCTGTGGTTCGAACCACCACATTGCCCTGTTCTGTTTGGGTAATGGAATAACCGCGCTTTAACGTTGCTAGAGGGCTAACGGTGTCAAGTTTTTCAGCCGCCAGTGCCAGTTGATGACGTGTGTTAAGCAACTTTCTATCCATCGCATCCAACAGTTTCTGTTCGAGTCTTTGCAATGTCCCTTTCTGTTCAGATAGACGCTTGAAAGGGGAGTTGAGAGCAACTCTGTGTTGCAGACGCTCGACTTTTTGCTGGCGAACTGAAATATAGTGCTGCATCGCGCGATGCAGTTTCACTTCTAGCTCATCAAGTTGCTGGCTTTGGCGCTGCAACTGATAGCTTGGATGCTGTCTTTCCAAACGGTGTACAAGTGAGGTGGTGCACCGTTTTTGTTCATTGATGTAGTGGCGCATCGCAGCAACAAGCTTGTGTTGACGGCCAATGAGAGCTTGATCTTTATGGCTATTATCACGACTGACTAGCTCAGCGGCAGCAGACGGTGTCGGTGCACGCATATCCGCGACGAAATCGGCGATCGTCACATCGATTTCATGACCAACCGCGCTGATAATTGGGATCTGACTGGCTGCAATCGTGCGGGCGAGAATCTCGTTGTTAAAGCACCATAGATCCTCTAATGAACCGCCTCCACGACCGACGATCAGAACATCACACTCATTGCGGCTATTCGCACAACCAATCGCTTGAGCGATTTGGATAGCGGCTTCTTCTCCCTGAACCATAGTAGGGTAGATGACCACGGGTAATGAAGGATCACGGCGTTTGAGTACGTCAAGAATATCAAACAGGGCTGCGCCAGTTTTAGAAGTGATGACACCCACGCGCTTAGGATGTTCAGGTAAAGGGCGTTTGTTGCTCTGAGCAAACAAGCCTTCACTTGCGAGTTTAAGTTTCAACTCGTCGAATTGCTGTTGGAGTCGACCATCGCCTTCTGGCTGCATACTCTCGATAATTAACTGGTAGTCGCCGCGAGGTTCATAGAGAGATAGACGAGCTTTGACCAGTACTTGGTTGCCATTTTGTGGTTTAAAGGTGACGTGGCGATTGTTACCACGAAACATGGCACATTTGACTTGAGCGCGAGAGTCTTTAAGGGTCAGGTACCAGTGACCTGAAACGGGAGCAGAGAAGTTAGAAATCTCACCAACTAACCAAACAATACCCATCTCATTTTCAAGCAAAAGTCGCACTTCAGCATTGAGGCGAGAGACGGTAAAGATGTTTTGATTGGTCAGAGAAGACACAGCTAATCTCGTAGACGTGAGTATGGAAATTAGCGGCAATATAATACATATCAAGGGGGTAAATGCAAATAAAAAATAGAAAAATGTGTAGCCAAGCGATTTCCTAAGCCGTATAATCCGTCCGCAATATCTAATCCAAATGCAGTGGAGTTTCCCAAGCTTGCTGCCCTCATTATGCGAAACGATGAGACCGGATTGTTTTTTTACTCCTCTAATTGTGAGATATTGCAAATGCTAAGAATTGCCAAAGAAGCGCTGACATTCGATGACGTACTACTTGTGCCAGCACACTCCACCGTTCTCCCAAACACAGCTGATCTTCGCACTCAGTTGACGAAAAATATCACTCTAAATATTCCGATGATTTCTGCGTCTATGGATACCGTGACGGAAGCTCGTCTCGCTATCGCTCTTGCGCAGGAAGGTGGCATTGGCTTTATCCACAAGAACATGTCTATCGAGAAACAAGCTGAGATGGTTCATCAGGTTAAGATTTACGAAGCGGGTGTGGTTTCTCATCCAGTCACCGTAAGTCCTGATGCGACGATTGCAGATGTTGTGGCTCTGACAGAAAAGCATGGTTTTGCAGGTTTCCCAGTGGTAACCGATAACAACGAACTCGTTGGTATTATCACTGGTCGTGACGTTCGCTTTGTAACAGACCTTTCTAAGAAGGTAGATGTTGTCATGACGCCTAAAGAGCGTTTGGCAGCCGTTAAAGAAGGTGCAACTCGTGAAGAAGTTCAAGAGAAAATGCACAAAGCACGTGTAGAGAAAGTACTGGTTGTGAACGATGAGTTCCAACTAAAAGGTATGATCACAGCAAAAGACTTCCATAAAGCAGAACGTAAGCCAAATGCATGTAAAGATGCACAAGGTCGTCTCCGTGTTGGTGCAGCCGTTGGTGCAGGCGCTGGTAACGAAGAGCGTGTTGCAGCACTTGTTGAAGCTGGCGTTGACGTTCTATTAATCGACTCTTCTCACGGTCACTCGGAAGGTGTTCTTAACCGTATCCGCGAAACTCGCGCAGCATACCCTGACCTAGACATCATTGGTGGTAACGTTGCAACTGGCGCTGGTGCTAAAGCACTGATCGACGCGGGTGTAAGTGCAGTTAAAGTTGGTATCGGCCCAGGTTCAATCTGTACGACTCGTATCGTAACGGGTGTTGGTGTTCCTCAAGTAACAGCAATTGCAGATGCTGCAGAAGTTGCGAACCAGTACGGTATTCCAGTTATCGCTGACGGTGGTATCCGTTTCTCTGGTGATATCTGTAAAGCAATCGTTGCGGGTGCATCTTGCGTTATGGTTGGTTCGATGTTCGCGGGTACAGAAGAAGCACCAGGTGAAGTCATTCTATACAATGGCCGTTCATACAAAGCTTACCGTGGCATGGGTTCTCTTGGTGCCATGTCGCAAGGCTCATCAGATCGTTACTTCCAGTCTGACAATGCAGCAGACAAGCTTGTACCTGAAGGTATCGAAGGCCGTATTGCTTACAAAGGTCGCCTAAAAGAGATCGTACACCAGCAAATGGGTGGTCTACGTTCAAGCATGGGTCTAACAGGTAGCGCGACTATCGAAGACTTACGTACGAAAGCTGAATTCGTTCGTATTTCTGGCGCTGGCATGAAAGAGTCTCATGTACACGACGTTCAAATTACTAAGGAAGCACCAAACTACCGTCTAGGTTAATCCTCACTGGTTATGTCACTAACTTAATGGCACTCAACAGCCCTTATCAGTGAGATAACCAGCTGAAATATAGCCTAACGAAAACGGTTGCTTTTCCTTGAAGCATTAAGAAGAGGCGAGTACACTCGCCTGCATTTTAATCACTTAGCTTATAAGACTGCTCAAAATGACTAAAAATATTCATGACCAACGTATTCTGATCTTGGACTTCGGTTCTCAGTACACTCAACTAGTAGCTCGCCGCGTACGTGAAATCGGCGTTTACTGTGAACTTTGGAGCTGGGATGTTGAAGAAGCGGATATTCGTGAATTCAATCCAGACGGTATCATTCTATCTGGTGGCCCAGAAAGCGTAACAGAAGCAAACTCACCACGCGCGCCACAGTACGTATTTGACTCAGGTGTTCCAGTTTTAGGTGTATGTTACGGCATGCAAACTATGGCTGAGCAGCTAGGTGGTAAAGTAGCTGGCTCAACTGAACGTGAGTTCGGTTACGCGCAAGTAAAAGTATCTGGTGACTCAGCTATCTTCAAAGATCTTGAAGCGACTCAAGATGTTTGGATGAGCCACGGCGACAAAGTTGTAGAAATTCCAGCAGACTTCGTGAAAGTTGGCGAAACGGATACTTGTCCTTACGCTGCAATGGCAAACGAAGAGAAGAAATACTACGGTGTTCAGTTCCACCCAGAAGTCACTCACACGAAAGGTGGCCTACAGATGCTAGAGAACTTTGTTCTTGGCGTATGTGGTTGTGAGCGTCTATGGACTTCAGAATCTATCATTGAAGACGCAGTTGCTCGTATCAAAGAACAAGTTGGTGATGACGAAGTGATTCTTGGCCTATCTGGTGGTGTGGACTCTTCTGTTGTTGCTATGCTGGTTCACCGTGCTATTGGTGACAAACTAACATGTGTATTTGTTGATAACGGTCTACTTCGTCTTAACGAAGGTCAGCAAGTAATGGATATGTTTGGCGATAAATTTGGCCTAAACATCATTAAAGTAGATGCTGAAGATCGCTTCCTAAAAGCGTTAGAAGGCAAATCTGATCCGGAAGATAAGCGTAAGACTATCGGTCATGTATTTGTTGACGTATTCGATGAAGAATCGAAGAAGCTGAAGAATGCTAAATGGCTTGCTCAGGGTACGATCTACCCAGACGTTATCGAGTCAGCGGCATCTAAGACTGGTAAAGCACATGTAATCAAATCTCACCATAACGTTGGCGGCCTGCCAGAAGATATGGAAATGGGTCTTGTTGAACCACTACGTGAGCTGTTTAAAGACGAAGTACGTAAGATTGGTTTAGAACTTGGTCTGCCATACAACATGCTTTACCGCCACCCATTCCCAGGGCCTGGTTTAGGTGTTCGTGTTCTTGGTGAAATTAAGAAAGAGTACTGTGACTTACTACGTCGTGCGGACGCTATCTTCATTGAAGAACTGCACGCTGCTGATCTTTACAACAAAGTTTCTCAGGCGTTCACGGTATTCCTTCCAGTACGCTCTGTTGGTGTAATGGGCGACGGTCGTAAGTACGATTGGGTTGTATCACTACGTGCTGTAGAGACAATCGACTTTATGACTGCTCACTGGGCGCATCTACCATACGACTTCTTAGGTAAGGTTTCTAACCGCATTATCAACGAAGTTGATGGTATTTCACGTGTTGTTTACGATATTTCAGGTAAGCCACCAGCGACAATCGAGTGGGAATAATGCTCCTTTAAGAAGGATCTGGCACTAACAGGCACTAAATCATATCTAAGTCCGCGTAATAGCGGACTTTTTTTGTTTTTGGCTTAGTCATTTTTGGCAATGTCTGGCAACGCCAAGTACGGTTTGACCGTGGTATTTTGATGGGTATGATTCATCGGTAATGCCATGGATTACGCCCGATACCAAGCTACGCAATTTCAAACCCAAAGATAAACTTTACAAAGTCAATGACCGTGATGGCCTCTATGTTGCTGTCACTACCGCAGGCTCTATCTCTTTTCGCTACAACTACTCAATCAATGGCAGACAAGAAACCATTACCTTTAGCCGCTACGGAGTAGGAGGCATCACGTTAGCTGAAGCGCGTGAGCGTCTCAATGAAGCGAAGAGAATGGTTATTGAAGGAAAGTCACCGGCCAAAGAGAAAGCCCGTACGAAGGCGAGAACGAAAGATGCTGAAACCTTTGGTGCTTGGGCTATAAAATGGCTGCGTGGCTATCAGATGGCCGATTCTACCCGGGATATGCGTCGCTCTGTCTATGCCAGAGAGTTAGAGGGTAAATTTGGCAATCAGAAGCTGACAGAAATTACGCATGAAGATCTGCGAGCATTGACTGACGCGATAGTAGAGCGTGGAGCACCGGCAACAGCTGTGCATACGCGTGACATTGTACTCCAGGTGTATCGATGGGCGACTGAGAGAGGGCAGAAAGTTGAGAACCCGGCAGACTTGGTGAGGCCCGCCAGTATTGCTCGATTTGAACCAAGAGACCGAACATTAACGCCGGCTGAGATCGGTTTGATGTACCGCTACATGGAAAAGGTAGGTACAACCCCTTCGATTCGTGCTTCGGTAAAGTTGTTGTTGTTGACTATGGTGCGCAAAAGCGAGTTAACCAATGCAACCTGGAATGAAATTAACTTTAGTGAAGCGTTGTGGACGATCCCCAAGGAGAGAATGAAACGACGTAACCCGCACCTGGTATTTTTGTCACGCCAGGCTATGGACATTCTGATCGCCTTGAAGACATTTGCCGGTGGGTCTGATTACATTCTTCCTTCCCGTTATGACTCTGATGCTCCAATGAGTAGTGCGACGATGAACCGAGTCATGGATTTGACATACAAGGCCGCGCAAAAGGAAGGTCAGTCACTAAGTAAGTTTGGGCCGCATGACCTACGTAGAACAGCGAGTACACTGCTGCACGAAGCTGGATACGACACTGATTGGATAGAAAAATGCCTGGCGCACGAACAGAAAGGGGTGAGGGCAGTTTACAACAAAGCTGAATATCGAGAGCAACGTGCATCAATGCTACAGGACTGGGCAGATATGATTGATGAGTGGACAAAGTTATAGTGGCTCCTTAAGTAAATAAGGAGCCACTATGAATTATTTATTTAACGAAGATTCGCGAAATAAGCTTGTTGTAGATAGTGAACGTTCGAACTCAACAACTTCTTGAGTAACAAAAGTCATATGATGGGTGGTGTCAATGGAAACCCAGCTCGTAGGGTTTCCAACAAAAGTTCTACCGTTAACTTTACCGTGATTGGCGCACGTCTCTATCATTTTATCTCCCCAACTAAAACTAGCACCACAGAAATGACTTGAGTTGATTAATGTCTGACAAAGCTTGTGCATTTGAGCTCCTTTTTCGCCTTGCCGTCTAGAGTAACCTCTAACAACAAAATAGCTATCAGATGTTGTATATCGAATTTTTCCATTAGCATCAGGAGCTATCAATCCATCAGTAACATTAGGATTTGCTATTCCATAGTCACCAAAAACAAAGTTCAAGCTAGAGTTGAAAGTTCTTACGGACTTCCATACCTTAAATTCTTTTCGAACAACTAACCCTGTTGAATTAATGCTAGGAACCATACCATTAACATCAGTTGTAACAGAACAACCTGCGATAGAAATAAAGTTAAAATGGTAGTTGCTTAACATTGATAAAGCGGTATCAATTTGTTCTTCAATATCAATTATGGATAGCTTTGATACATCGTTAAAATCAAGTAAAACAGAACACTTTGTCGTATCAAGATCCATAGAGGTTATGATGTCCTCAAGGTTCTCTAGAAATAAATCTTCCTCAACCATATCTTCAAATGCGAAGGAGTCTAATCGAAGAATGAATCGTTCTTTAGTTCGGGCTAAGAGTTTTAAGATTGTTGAGTACTCTTCATCTTCCCATCTGTCGTAGCCAACCACAGGGATGACTTCGCATCCATGAGTTGTAAGGCTACTGCAAAAAACTGAGAGTATATGCTCTCCGTTCTCAATTGTTGAATTTGGAGCCCATGCATGGATGTCGACTGCTAAAGTTGGTACGGATACCGATGAGCTAAGTTCCAAAGCACACTTATTTATAAAGTGTTCATAAGGGTTGCTTAAAGCAGAGTATGTATTGCTTTCAAGCATTTTATTTGTCAAACGAGGTAGCTCGAATATCGGAAGAGTGCTTAACTGGACTGTTCTCGATAAGTTCTTATAAGCGTCAAACTCACCTTTTTTCGCCTTCAAAATAGGCATGTACTTTGGAATCATAACCATCTCGCTTACCAGTATTTGGAAGGAAAGTGCTTCCTGACTTCCCCATAACCAACCAAATCAGAGAACTGATTGTATTTACCAGACTCTTTTCTCAATCTTCCGGCAATGATAGCCGGGTGAATATTCAATTCTTTAGAAAGCTTGTCAATTGTTGAGCTACTAGGGTGCAAATACGCATCACTTCGTTTCCAAATAACTCTAGGTATAAAAGTATCTCGAGCTAATCTATTTGCTTCTGCTTCAAATTTGTCTTTGCTATCAGTATGGTTTTCTAAATCGTCAACAAACGTTTTTTCTAAATCGACATGTTTCCAGATATGTACAACTTCATGTAATAAAGTAAACCAAAAATTATCTAACCTATCTTGTCGCAACGACAGAGCGACTATTGGTCTACCATTTGAGTCTTTAAGCGCTGCTCCATCGACTGATGTGCCCTTCAGAGCAGGTTCAATCACTACACAAATACCATTCTTTTCTAAAAACTCCACCGCAAGTAATGGGCCATATTCAGACCAGCTTAGCTGAGCTAGCTCTTTCAGGAAGCATTTGCTTAGTACATTTGCATCAAACTCATTGTGTAACTTTCGCTCTCTCGAGCGCTGAATTACCCTAGCAACCCAGGCGTATAGCTTATAGTGAGTCAATGGCGAATAAGCATCCCCAGAGAGCGTCCTCTTGAATGAAGCTGATGCCGTAGTTTCCCCTAAGCTCCCAATAAAATCCTTAACCTGTTGCTCGATATTTTTGGTTTTATTACTGAAGTCTTCTATCCAACCTCTAGAAAGCATCTCCTTTATTGGAAACTTTGACCAGTTGACCTCTTTTTGTGTAGTTCTTTCGGTATAATGAGCTTCACTTTCTAAACCTAAAAGCGTTTGTGGTGCTATTCCTAACCCCACAGATAACGCCTTTATCATTGGTACTGTCAATGCTCGTTTACCTGACAAAACTTCAGACACGCGACTTTTTGTACCAAAATATGGCGCTAGATCTACTTGTTTTAAGCCTTTCTCCGCCATCCTAAATTTGATTGCTTCTATTGGTTCAACAGGCTCGATTGCATAGTTTGAAGATTCATAGTTTTCAATTAAAATAGTCAATAATTCTAAACGCTCTGCATCTTCTGACCCTGGTGTTAAGTTCTGTGTAATTAGCAGCTCCACCTCTGATAGGTATTCTCTATACTGTTCTGGTGTTCTAATTACTCTAGGTTGTGACCTGTTCATTTTGTTATCACTTCACGAATCACAGCAATGCCTCCGTTAAAACAGAAAGTGACCTTGATGTTCATATCTTCGTTACCGCAAACCGGAAATATATATGACTGACTGTCTATATACTTTGCGCGAGGAAAGGCACTAATCAGCTCCATCTCACTTCTCCAGTTAGCATTACTTAGTTCTGCTACCCAAGCTGAAATCCAAGTATCAATAGATAAATCGACACTTCTAATTACGCCAAGTCGCTCTTTTCCTATTAAACGCATCAAAGTTCTCCAATTGGGAACAATATTACACCAACAAAACATGAGGTCAATAAAAAGTTCCACATTTGGGAACCTTTATTGTGTGACCTATATCCTTACTTAAGATGGGGGCACGTATTGAAATATCAACTAGAGCGCATATGTTTGTCGAACAGTTTGATATAGATCGCTCCTTTGTCTAAGGCTTGGTGCCTCTTCGACTGTGAGCTTACTTCATTCCAGAATAAAATTTTACTCAATCCGCGTTATGCATAGCTATAGACATATTTCATTGAAAGACTTATATATCGATGTATATAGATGAGTTTAAAGTTTTTTAATTTCTGTTTTTTAGGGTAGGAAATGGGGTAGGTAAATCCATGTAAAAGGACTCTATGATAAGAATTTTAGCCGCTAAAATTTGTCAGTTTTCTAGCGTAGTAAGAGAAACTCATCACGAACTGTCCCCAAAGCTTTAGACGCAGCTTGGGGAGTTATTTTTTTACCACCAAGTTCAGTTAGTTTTTGAGCAATCGCTTTCTGACTAAGGCCTTGGTCTTGCTTTTTCAGAGCGAGCATTCTTTTCTTATTGTCAGTAAGTCTTGAATCGACCATTCTTCGGGCTATATTCCGTAAAGCTCCTTCATCACCGGCTCCAAGAGTTGTACCAGATCCAGTAAAGCTCACTGCTGCTTCATTAATGAGTTTTTCTGTTTCGCCCTTTAGCTCTACCGGGTACTCGAAATTATTCCTAATGTAATGGAAAAATGCGTCAGCTTGCTTTTGCGTTACGCATTTATCTTGGAGGAAGTGGTAGAAATACTGGTCAACTAGTTCATCTCCTACATACAGCTTTAAGCTGTTCGACTTTGAAAATGTGAAGCTGCAATCGTCGTAATTCCTTCTCAAATTGGCCCTTTGATTTCAGAGCACTTTTGTATGTCGAATTCCAAGTGCGGCCATCAATGTTTTTCGGTTTATGGCGAGAGCAATACCGGTGGCTGAGCTGCAGTTTTTTCTTGTTGTCAGGATTTTTTTCGTTGTGATTATCTATCTGATATTCATCATTTGGCATATTGTTATCTAGCTTATAGAAATATTCTGCGAGTTCATTTCTTTGGCCACATAGGTTTGCTTTCGTCGTGCATTAAGTTTGGTGTCGGCACTATGTTGTTTTGGTTTCTTCGCCGTGATGTTCATTGTAATGCTGGCCTTCTATTTTTTAGGACAGTGGCTGAACAACACCGTATACGGCCCGAAGATGAAAGCTATTGCCTACAAAATGGAGGTATTCCAAAACCGTTTAGCCGGGCGTGCTTACAAGGACATGAATAGTTCGGTCGATCAAATCGACAAAATGAGATGGTGGCCGTTTGGCCGACGCAAGTAGTTAGAAAGCACACGGGCCGGTGATTATGTAACGGCCCGCATTTACAAATACCATCTGCCAGATTTGTCCCTCTTGGAAGCTGTTGCTATATGTTCAGTTTCCCCCGAGATTGTCATAATTATATTTGTCGATAGTACTAAATCTAAAGTTAGTAGTTGGTTGAAAAGGGAGGCCTTTTCGATCGCAAAAATTAGGCGTGAATGCTAGTATATCAGTCAGTTTTTATATGATTTAGCAGGTTGAAGAGGTTCTTTAGCCAAAAGCTAAAGAAGATAGATGATTATTTTAAATAATGCTCCTAAAGCATAGTGGTTTTTCTGGTGTTTAAATGAAAATCAATGACTTAAAGAACCTTCCTACTCTAACTAGACTGTTTTCAGCTGCCGTCTTTAGAGAGATGGCAAGGAAGGGGCAGTCTGCTTTGTTCACTCGGTTGCTAAAAGAGGCTGGAATAGTTGACCAGTTGGCACCCAACGCAACAGTAGGTGAAGCGTTCGATTTTGCATTTAATATACTTAAAGTTGCTGGTCATCGTAATGAGTACATATATCGAGCAGCTGTTAGTCAAAAAGTGCTTCTGGGGACTCATTCACTGCGCTCGGCTTCAATGCTAAGCGAGTTTCGAGCCGGTAGTTGTAAAGCGGACCTAGTAATTTTAAACGGTACAGCAACTGTTTATGAGATAAAGTCTGAGCGAGATTCTCTTACTCGGCTTGAACATCAAGTTGAGAACTACAAACGAGTGTTTGCCAAAGTTAATGTGATATCCAGTGAAGAGCATATCGATGGTATCCTTAAAGCCGTACCGGAAGATGTTGGAATTATGTGCCTAACTAAGCGTTATCAGATCAAAACTATACGTGAGGCCCTAAATTGTCCTGAGAGAATCTGTCCTAGTACTGTATTTGACTCCTTGCGCATCTCTGAATGCGTCGAAATTCTTGAGAGCTTAGGGATAGCCGTACCCGTGGTGCCTAATATTGAAAGACATGCGGCATTGTGTGAATTGTTTTCTGAAATTGATCCGGCTACTTTGCACTTTGAAATGGTTAAAACATTAAAACGGACACGGACTCTTGCTTCACTTAGAGATTTTGTTGATCGTTTGCCAAAGTCCTTACAAACTGCTGCATTATCAGTGTCTGTGCGTCACTCTGATCAAACAAGACTGATCGATGCTACGGAAACTCCGTTACATGCGGCAATGACATGGAGTTAATCGACATATGTACTACCCATATTTTCGTGGAAAGCAATTTGAGCTAATAACGATTCGTGAAATGGCTCAGCTTTTGGCTGACAATAACTTTATACCAGTCATTGAGCCTGTTCGTGAGTCATTAAATGGCCTCAAAAGAGCATTAGAAGCGATTAATGAAGCAGGTGGTAAAGCAATAGTTATAGTTAATCCCTACTATGGTGATCATCAAGATAATGGCGCTAATATCAGCAGCTTTCTTGAGGAAGAATTTTCTGGATCGGATAATATATCTGCAGGAATCCTTCTGCGTAACGGTATGTCGGCAGATGAGGCTATGTTATGCTTCGAACAGCATGCATCCCATAATCGGGTCCTAGTCCATGCAGGTTTCACTGAGCCAAAGGATTTGGCGACTAAATTTGAAAGCTATATGTCGGAGCTAACAAATATCTTTATAGATGATTACTCAAAACTATTATACCGAAAGCATTTTGGATCTAGTAAGCGTATTTTGATTCGTGATGGATTCAACCGCCAGCGCAATGCAGATTATCCTGAAGTTGAAATGTTTTCAGAACTCCATGCTACTTATCCTGAATTAGGGATGGAAGGGTTTGGAGACTTCTTGATGGTTGGGGATGCATACACCGAAGGTGGCGGGCCAGCTTATGCGGTAGCTATACATCTTACTTTCATAGATCGTAACAAGGATGATGTGATGTACATTTATCATTTCGTCTCAGATACAAAGGATACTCCTACGGATCCCGCAGGGAAGTTTGGTCAAGCTCTTGGAAAATTAATCAGGAAGCTTGAAAGTGGAAACTCTGGGCTTCTTGAAACTAATGCCATCAAAGAGTTTAAAGAACTTTATAAAAAACGGCACTTTCCCGGTTTAGGTTATGTGAAAAAGCTTTCGATGAAGCACCATATCGAAACGCTTGTAGATTATTTGAAGTGAGGTCGCTATGGCTAAGCGTTACTGCTGCCCCGAATGTTTTGGCGATCGTGTTCTGCGAGATGAAATATTTCCTACTCTTGGACCGACGTTAGGGAATTGCGACTTTTGCGGAACAATTAATACAAAACTAGTTGAGCCTGCTGATTTAGCGGATTATTTTGAGCTTCTAGTTAATGTATATGAACCCGATCATGATGGAAAAACATTAGTTGAGTGGATGAAAGATGATTGGTTGATATTTAGCCATGAGCGTATGGACAACGCTCATGCAAAAGATCTACTTAGTGAAATTCTTAATGATGGTGAAGTAGTCCGCCGTCCGTTTCAACCTTCAAGTAGTTATAATAGTGATGGTCTAGCACTGTGGGATAAATTGCGAGATGAAATGATGCACTCGAATCGATGGTTTCTAGATGTAACTATCGACGAAGAGCGCCTCAAAGAGCTATTAGAGATGCTAATTGCTAAAGATCTACCTTTGAAGTGGTATCGTTCTCGAATTAAAACTGAGGATAGAGCTTTTCAAATAGATGAGATGGGGGCTCCACCTAAAAGGCGCTCTTCAAATGGACGAGCAAACCCGGCCGGTATTCCTTATCTCTATTTAGGTTCATTACCTGAGACTGCTGTTGCGGAAGTTAGGCCGCATACTGGGGAGGTCGCTTGCGTGGCTACTTTTGAAATTCCAGACATTAAGGCTGCAGATTTACGCAACCCTCGTGAACTTGTTTCTCCCTTCATTTTGGAGGACGCTAGGCAAATCGCCCAATTGCGGGCTGATTTACCTTTTCTAGAGCGCTTAGGTGAAGAGTTAACAAGGCCAGTTCAGCCGTCAGGTGCTGCAATAGACTACATACCTAGTCAATACTTATGTGAGTTTATTAAAAAGAAAGGCTTTGATGGAGTTGTTTATCGCAGTTCTGTTAGTGAAGGGATTAATCTTGCCTTGTTTAATCCCGAACAGGCTGTAGGTGGTCAAGTCTCCGTATATAACGTAGATCGAGTTTCGGTTCAGGTTGCTGCCTTAGAAAAGCAGACCGATTTTCTATGAATCTTGGGGGGATTATGAGAGGCAATGATTGGTTCTTTGAGAAAGGTTTATAAATGAATCATATATCGAAAATGACTAGTGTTATTGCTTTAACGTGTGAAGAGAAGCAAGAGCTTCGTCCTGATATGCAAGAATCGTCAACCTGGGCTAAAGCCGAACTCAAACGGCGACGAGCAGCAAAAAATCAAAAAAATTCTGCGCATGGTATAGATGATGGTATCGAGAAAAGCTAGCTTTCTAACTAGCTGCTATATAGATATATTTTCTTCTTATTGATCTTCGAATGGGAATAAGATTAGGTTAATCCCTACATCTAACTCATTGTAACTTAATGATAAGCCTTGATGAATCCCACATTGTGGTGACCGTCAAGGCTTTGTTTTATCAGAAGTATTGTAAGCGCGTCATAAAACCCGCATTCTAATCGTCTAGCCCGAATAATAAGATCAAATCTCCAACCCAAAGGAGATTTGAAATGGCCAAACGACGCACTAACCAAGAATGGCGAACCCTGTTTGAACACTATGAATCTAGCCAGCTATCACAACGATTATTCTGTGA